>JALHOX010000211.1 GCA_022842805.1 Phycisphaerae bacterium
GGCGTGCGCGTCTGCAAACTCATGAGTACCAAGGCACAAACGGTGGTGCCGCCGATCAGCCCGGCGACAAACCGCGTGTTTCGAATTTCGTCTTTCATCCCTGAACCTCGCTCGCGCGCTCCTACGCGACGCATTGTTGTATCGATCCGCTGCGCGGACCGCAACCTCGCGCCCCGCGGGCGGCGCGAAACAATGAGTCCCGGTACACTCAGTATCGGAATGACCAAGGCCCTTCGTCGAGTGAAACTGCTCTTCTGCGGCGCGATTTTCGCGCCGCCTGCCCTCGTTTTGGCCGATTCTGTCAAGCTCCTCGACCGCCCGGTCTTCGAAAACGTCGCGGTCGAAGGATTTCGTGACGGCAAACTGCATTTTCGCGGTGTCTCCGGCCAACTGCTGAAAAAACCGCTGGCCCAGGTCGAATGGTTCACAGCCGACAACGTCCCGGAATTGACGGAGGCCGAACGGGCCATCGCCGGCGGGCGGGCGGCGGACGCAATTCCGCTGCTGGTTTCCGCCGTCAAAGAAGACAGCGAGCCCTGGCTGCGGGATTGGGTGCAAGTGCGACTTTTGCGCGCCTTCGACGCCGCCGGACGCTTCGACGAGGCCGTCGCCCAATATGTCGAGTTGCTCCGCAGCGGCGCCGCCGACGAGCGCATCGCGCCGCCGCGCGTCGCCGGTCCGCCCGAATCGGCGATGAACGCCGCCGCGCGGCGCATCCTCAAGAGCGCGCTCGACGACCCGAAGATCGGCGCGGCGCAAATGACCGCCCGCGGCTTTCTGCTCGAAATCGCGCTGCTCGACGACGCAAGCGACCAGATCACCGAAATCCGCGGCGACGCAACCGCGGCCGATAGCAAGCGTCGCCAAAAGCCGCGCTACGGCCTGCTGCCCGATCAAACCGAAGCACGGCCCAAGAGCCGCTTTGGGTTGCCGTCGAATTCGTTTCTGCTCTCCTACGCCGCGCGCGTGCTGGAGCCGCTGCCAAGCGCCGACGAAAAGCGTCCGCCGCCGCCGGCGGAGGAGGATTTGTCGCGGGCGCTGCGAGTGCTGAGCAACGCGCGGAGCCACCTCGCCGAAGCCGATGCCGATCTCGCGACGCTGCTGATCGGGCGGCTGCGCGGCGCAACCGGAGACAGCGAGGGCGCGATGCAGGCCTTCGCCGAATTGCTGGCGCGCGAAGAGACCAACGGCGCCATCGCGGCCGAGGCGGGCTATCGCGCCGCCGGCGCCTATGAATCCGCCGGCCAGATCGAGGCGGCGATCCGCGCTTATCGCGACGCCGCCGGCCGCAACGGCTGCCCGGAAGAGATTTCGCGCCGGGCGCGGGCGGCGCTGCGAAGGCTGAATGCGCCGCTGATCGCGCCCGCCGCCGAACCGGCGAAACGTGTGAACACCGACTCGGAAAGCAATCGTCCATGAGCGAGACGCGTCGATATTTTCTGGAGACCTTCGGCTGTCAGATGAACATTCTGGACAGCCAGTTGGTCACCGCGCAATTGCATCAGCTCGGGTTGTCGTCGACCGACAACTTCGTCGACGCCGACGTCGTGCTCTTCAACACCTGCAGCGTCCGCCAGCACGCCGAGGACAAGGTCCATGCCCGCCTGGGCGAATTGAAGAAGCACAAGCAAGCCCGGCCCGAAATGGTCGTAGGCGTGATCGGCTGCATGGCGGAGCGCGAGAAAGAGGGCGTCTTCGCCAAAGCGCCGCATGTCGATCTGCTCTGCGGCCCCGGCGAATTGAACCAGATTCCGAATCTGCTCCGCGAAGTATGGGAGCGCAACGAGCGCGTCACGGCGCTCGCGGGCAGCCTCAGCCGACGAACCGAGACCCTGCAGCGGGCGCTGGAGTACGACAGCCTCGAAGCGCTCGACCTCGCCCGGGCGCCGTCGCTCGAAGGCAATGTGCTGCAGTCGTACGTCCGCGTGCAGCGCGGCTGCGACAAGTTTTGCACCTACTGCGTCGTGCCCTTCACGCGCGGGCCGGAGCGCAGCCGCCCGCCGGCGCACATCGTCGCCGAAGCGCGCCAGCTCGTGGAGCGCGGCTGTCGCGAGCTGACGCTGCTCGGGCAGACCGTGAATTCGTATGTGCATCAGGAGAACGGCGAGCCGGTGCGATTTGCGCAGCTGCTGGAGCAACTGCACGCCGTGGAGGGGCTCGATCGCATCCGTTTCGTCACCAGCTACCCCGCCGATTGGGACGAGGACATCTTCCGCGTGCTGCGCGACTATCCGCGCGTCATGCCCTATCTGCACATTCCCGCCCAATCGGGCAGCGACCGCGTGCTGAAGCGCATGAAGCGCGGCTACACGGCGGCGAGCTATCGCAAGCTGATGGACCTGGCGCGGCACTATCGGCCCGACGTATCCCTGGCCGGCGACGTCATCGTCGGCTTCTGCGGCGAGACGGACGAGGAATTTCGCGAGACCATCGAGCTGGTCCGCGCCGTCGAGTATCAGCAGCTCTACATCTTCCGCTACTCGCCGCGACCGGGCACGGCCGCCGATCGCAACCTTTCCGACGATATTTCGGACGACTTGAAGGCGGCGCGCAACGCGGAGCTGCTGGCGGTGCAGAGCGAGATCGGACGAAAGCTGCGCCAGCGCTGGGTGGGGCAATCGGCCCGCGTACTGGTCGAAGGTTTCAGCAAGGCGGCGCGAAAAGCGCGCGGCGAAACCAAAGGCGCACTTCGCAGCCGCGGCAAGGCCAGCCCGACTTTCCGCGTGCCGCCCAGCCCGCGAGCCGCGTCATCTTCGCTGGCCGACTCCCTGACCGCGGCGGGCGAAGTCGAAGAGCTGCGCGACCTGCCCCAGTCCGAACAGGACCGCGGCAGCGAGGTGGGGCGCGAGCGAAGTGATCAACTGGTCGGGCGCACCGAGCATGACCTGTTGGTGCATTTCGACGCGCCGCCGGAGTACATCGGCGCGATCGTCGAGGTGCACATTGAAAGTGCGACGGCCCAATCGCTGAGCGGGCGCGTGATCGGCGTCGTCTCAGCCCCGCGCCTCGCGCGAGCTTCGTTGCCAGTGGCGACGGAAAGCGCCTCGCGCGGTTCGGCTCTGCCCATTTTGCAGTAGCGCGACCTCGACCTGTCGCCGATTGACACTCGCGGCCTCGGCGGGGTAATCACTCTGCGATGCTCACGCAGCGCTTCATGACAATCGCCCTCTTCGCAGCGCCGCTGATTTTCTGCGGCTGCAATACCACAATGCGCACCGGCCCGACCTCGATCGATTCGGCTCGGGCCGAGGCACAGGCGGCGCAGATGGTGAATGACGCCCGGACCGCGGCGGGGCTGTCGCGATTGAGCGTTGATCCGCGGCTTTCGCGGGCGGCGCGGGCGCAATCGGAGACGATGCGATCGAAGGCCAGCTTCGCGGCCGACGCGACCGAAGGCGTCGGGCATTGGGGAAATCTGCGAAAGCGGGTCGAGCAGATGGGCTATTCGCCGCGCGTGGTGCGCGAAAACGTCGCCGGCGGCGAAGGCGTCGGCATCGCCGAATTGCATCAGATGTTGCTCGATTCGCCGAAGCACCGCGTCAACGTGCTTTGTACGGACTGCGCCGAGATGGGCGTCGGGGTGGTGTTCTCGAATCGCAGGCTCTACCTGACGCAGGTATTCGGCGCGCAGCGGCAGTAAACACCGGCGAGTGTGCCGGTGCCGACCGATGGAGTGCTCATCGTGAGAGCGAAGCGGCGGTCCGAGCTGATTTGGCTCTCTGCATCAGATCCGGACGAAGCGACCCGCGATGTCGCGGCGGAACTTGGAATCCAGTTCGAGTTGCACGAGAGTTCGTTCTGGGGCGAGTACTCGCTTCACAAGGGCGTCGAGGGTTTTGAAGTCCGAATCTTCCGAAACCGCGACCCCATCGACGGCGAGCTCATCTGCGACGGGGCCAGCCCGGAAGACATTTTGCTGGAAGCAGACGGCCCCGTGCACTTGCCCAGCATGACCGAGCAACTCTCAAACTGCGGCATTGAAAACCGGGTCGTGGCGGTGGAGCTCTATTAGCAGCGCGCTTCGTTAGAGATTCGCTGTGGGTCATTCAAATCGACGAAATCTGCCGCGTGAAATCCGATGGACCTGAAGACTGTGGCGGCTCAAACCGTCGCAGGTATCCGGGGCGCAGCGCGACGCACGCTCGCGCCCTCAATAGCCGGCCATTGGCACACTCCGCCGCATTTACCGCCGCGCCGCGCCGAAACGGGCCTGCCACTCGGCGGCTGTGTCCGGCGCTGCTTCACGCACCATTCGCATGAACATTGCGGCGCGAGCCGGCGGCGGTTGTTGCTGGAGGGCGCGCTGTGCGCCCTGCGACAGGCTGCTGGTAAACGCGCGAACCGCGTCGCGAAGATTGACGAGAGCCTGCTCATCCGCGGGCGGGAGCATGCGCAGTCGCCGGGCGGTCTCGAGCCACATGCGCGATTCGGGGTTGGCTTGAAACGACTGGAACTCTTCGAGCAGCGCCGCGCGGGCCGGCTCGGGCATTTCGTTCCACGCCGCCCAGCTACGCGTGCGCTCGTCGACTTGTTTGTCCTCGGCGGCGCGCTGCGCGGCTTCGCGTCCCGCCCAGGCGCTGAGGGCGGCCAACATCGCGCACAGAAACCAGTGAAACGCCCGCAGCTTCATGGCGACTCCGCCGCCTGCGCGTCGTGCAGCAGCCGTTGCAGCGATTCGAGGAATTCGATGTCGTCGACCAGCTTGCGGTGTTTCAAGTAATAGTCGTAATCAGCCCGGCTGCGGACGAACTCGATCTCCAGCGCCCGCAGCCGCGGATTCGCCGCGCTCGGCGCCTCGACCGCCTCCGACACCGGCCACAGCCGCCCGCCCAGATAGCCACCGACGGTCGCGAGCAGCGCCGCGCTGAGCAAGCCGAAGCGCGCCCGGCGCGGCCCGCGCAACTCCGCGACCACGCGCCGCTGCGTCGGCGTCGCGTCGAGACCTTCGAGCGGATCGTCGGCAAGCGCCAACAGCCGGCTGAAGCGCTGCTCTTCCCGCACCGCCATACGGCACGTCGGACACTCGCGCAGATGTGCGAGCGTGGCCTCTCGCTCCTGCTCCGTCTGGCGGGCCCTCAGAAAGCGCTGGATTGCGTCTAGATCGAGATGGCTCAAACACGGCTCCGCGCGGCAGGAAACGACCCGCTGCATGCTCAGTGTACGCCGCCTCGAACGGCCCCCGTAGCCCACGGCGCAGCGATGCGACGACGACGCGGACAGAGAGGAGAAAAATAGGAGGGATGCGGCCGCAGGCGAGAGGAGCAACGCGACGGACAAAGTGACCGCCGGACCCGCGATTACATCAAGTGACGCAGGCGTTCGCGAAGAGTCTGTCGAGCGCGAAGCAGCCGGGCACGCACGCCCTCGACAGTGATTTCCATGACCGCGGCGATCTGCTCGTACGACATTTCGTCGAGTTCGAAGAGCGTCAGCGGGACGCGCTGGCCGATGGGAAGCGCGGCGATGGCGTCGGAGACCTGCTTGCGCACCTCGCTGCGGTCGAGGTCATTCTCCGGATTGGGGCAGTTGGCATCGCGGAAGAGCGCCAGGTCGGAAGGGTCGCGCGGCGTGGTGCGGCGGACCTCCGCACGATCGAGGTGGTTGCGAGCCACGTTCATCGCAATGCGATAGACCCACGTCTGAAACCGGGCGGTCGGCTCGTAGCGATCTTTGGCCCGGAAGGCGCGGACGAAAACCTCCTGCGTCAGGTCTTCGACCACCCGCGGCATCTGCACGACTTTGCCGATGAATCGCGCGATCTTGGCGAAATTGCGATTGACCAGTTGGCGGGCGGCCTCTTCGTCGCCCTGGCAGACGAGCAGCATGAGCTGGGTGTCAAAATCTGCGAGCGGGGAATCCGCAGGCGCGCTCGCGACTTCGCGCGGCGGCGCGGGCACGGCGACAGACGCAACGTCCGTCGGCGCATGGAGGGGCAATGCATTTTGGTCAGGCTGCGACACGAACTCATCCCAGCAAGGAAACTCAGTCGCTGCGTCCTCAAACTATATACGAGCCGACACGGGTCTTTGGATCAAATTATTCAAAATCGTGAAAATCGGACTGTGGCGGCCCCCGTATCGGCCCGGCCGACGAGCCTCGGCCGCCCCTCGGGCCGGGGAAACGCGTTCGAACGCCCCCGCCCAGGCACCGTTAGGTCAGGAGCAATGGCCCATCGGTTCGCAGCGACGGGCGCTCCACCCGCAGGCGATCCGCCAGGTCGCGGGCGTCGAGGGCATATTGCGGCGAAATCTCGATCGGGTGAGTCGGCGATCCGTCGGCCCCGACCGGTAGGGTGACTCCGCACCCCCTCAGCCAGGCCGCGGCACGCCGACACAGGTCGCGCCGCGTCGTCGCCGGAGAGTCGCTGCCCTCGGCGTTCTTCACCGGACTGAATTCCTCGCCGCGATCGGTGAACATTACCAGCGGGTTTTTCGCCAAGGGAATGGCATCGAAAACAAACATCTCGAGCTTCACGACGTTGGGGGCGGTCGGCTTCACGAGGTTGCCCGCGTCGTCCAGAACGGGAACGGCCTTGTCTGCCCGATGCCAAGGCAAGCGCAAGGTCGCGTTCGGGTCGGTCAGACGCTCGACGAACGCCCGATCGAGAATGTGAATCGCGATGCTGCCGGCGTCAAAGCGGCGGGATCCGTCGGCGTTTTTCGCGTCGGCGAGCTCGTTGGGCAGGTCGCTGTACTCAATGATCTGCAGCTTTCCGTCGCCGATGCAGAAGTTTCCGACGCGCTCGCGGTCGGCCGCCTTGCGCACGGCCTTGCTCGACATTTCCGACCCGGTCAGAGCATGCAGGCCGATGAAGAGCGGATCGATGCAATGAACGAGCGGGTTGTCGACCTGGAAGTAGCTGATGTACTTCACCCCGCCGCGCGACATTCGCTCCAGGGCGCCGCTGGCACGGAGAGCCCGCAGGCTGCCGCCATGCCCGTCGGGCGAAAGCGCCAGCCGGCCGCGCTCGGCGAGCGCGATTCGGCCATCGGGGTGAAAGGCGGGCATTTGCCCCTGCATGAAAAAGTGGATGCTCTCGGCGGGCAGGCCGAAGTGCTGATGGTCGCGGAAGAATGACTGCGTGGGCGCGTCGTTCTGCGGGCTGGTCATCAGGAACCACGGCACCACGACGCCGTAGCGCCGCCGAACCCCGTGGAGATATTCGGCGAACCACTGGAAGAGCGGCGCATTCCGGATGGGCGTTATCCGAAACGCGCCCTTGGGCCCGTCGTAGCCAAGCCGGGTTCCCTGGCCGCCCGCCACTGTGAACGCGGCCACCTGCCCGGCGCGGATCGCAGCCTCGCCTGCAGCGCGTGCGTCGTCGTAGAGTTTCTTTCGTTGGGGTGTATCGGGCGCGGCCGGCAAGATCTCGGCCGGCACGATGTCGGCCGGGATCGCAACTTTGGGGCGCTGTGTGACATAGTCGCGAATCGAGTCGGCGAGGCCGCGAAACTCGACGCTGGCAAGGTCGCTGAGCAGCGCCCGTTGGGCCAGCGGGTCGAGCGTCGACCAGTAGCGGAGAACGTCGGTCTGGCCGGAATCGGCGAGTTGTCGTTGTACCGAGTCGGGAATGGCGACGGCCGGGCTCATGGAGATGCACTCGCGGTTGGAAAGCGGCTTTGAGTCGGCAAGATTAGAGAGCAAAATCGGCGTGGTCAAACCGGCCCGCAGGGTGCCGCGCAGGCGAGGTTATCGGCCATAGACCATCCGGCCCCATACAAAATCGGACGGCCGACTTGACGTTAGCCCGGTATGAGCTATTTTTAGTTTGGCGTTTGGAGCTTCCATGCGAGGGCCGCGCGGGCGGCATTATCCGTTAGATCAAGCAATCTTTCGATTCAACATTGCTTCGCTGATTCGATCTTCACCCGCAGATATCACGCCGCAGGAACGCACGCCAACGTCGACAATCTGAAACGAT
>JALHOX010000212.1 GCA_022842805.1 Phycisphaerae bacterium
GCGCCGCGGACCTCGCCACGATTCACGGCAATGCCCGAGTATCGCCCATGGCGCGTCCCCGCTGCGAGCCCCACAGCGGCATCCGCCGGGGAGATCACGGTTCCCGGCAACATGCGGCCGTAGGAGGTGGGCACACCCCACCCTGTATACTCACGGCACTCGCCGTCGGGCAATTAGAGGGCGTGAATCGCATGGCCGGCTCTATATCGACTTCGCGCTGGACTTATCGACTTACGATCGCCTTTCTGGCACTGGCGACTCTCGCATGTGCACTTTCGTCAAGCGCATGTCTGCTTGCGAGCCGTATGCATCGCGCGTGGGTTGTGCGCACCGCCAATCCTGCGATTTCCGTCTCTATCGGGAGGTCCATTCATGACTCTCCAAAGCCCTGGGCAACAGCGATGGACCCGCCAATGCCGGTTCTGATGAAATCTTGGACACTAAAGGCATTTACGAGCAGCCATTTCCTCACGTTCGATGCTTGGGATTGGGCGTCTGCGAGGGACCCATCAAGTCCGCCTCCGCGCAACGCAGGCATCGCATTCATGGGATTAACTGCACGCTTTCGCGCGTTGCCGTACCCCCGCGCTTCCAGCACGGTTGAGTTCCGCGCGTATTCGGTTCAAATCAACGCGTGGCTACTCCACGCGCTGACGGGCTTGCTTGTCTTGGGCCTTCTCTACGCCCTTCGTCGCGGGCGACGACACGCGAAGATCGTCGGCATCTGCCCGGTGTGTAATTACGATTTGCGCGGGAGCACGCGTGGCGTGTGCAGTGAGTGCGGAGCACTTTTTGCGACGAAGGCCGGCGGCGCATGAGGCGTAGTGAGGTGTGTTCGAGCCGCGCCGGGAAAGGTCATGCCGCGCGTTTCGCTCCCGGCGGTTCCAACGCAGCACCCTCCCACCGCCAATCGTCCGCCCCAGCCGCCGCGTCGCCCGCCAAAGCGATAGACCCCGTCCCGCCGCCGTCTTAGCCGCCGACGCCGCACGCACCCGCCTCGCGCCATTCAATTCCTTACATCTCCCGACCTTGCCCGCCGCTCATATACTCCCCCACAAGGCCGAAGGAACCGGCCGACCGGACCGTTCGTGGCGCGGCGACGGCCCGGAGTGCGGCTTCGCGTGTTTCGAGGGACATGATGTCCGACAGCTTCAACTCGCGCGGCGGCGACATGGCCGCAGCGCGCTTCAGTATTCGTTTTTCAACAGTTCGCAACCTCCGATCGACGCTTCCGCTGATCGGCGCCGCGCTCGGCCTGGCGGCGGCTCTCGGATCGGCAGGGGGGTGCGGCAGCCTCGAAGATCTCACCGGAACCGTGCTCGTCCGCGGCGAGCCCTTCGTCGTCTCCGGCACATTCGCCATCATCGACCGCAACGGCCGCAATTGCCCCGTGTGGTATGGCGACAACGGCGTCAGCTATCACCTCTTCCAGTCCCCGCGCGTCCCCAACGATGATTTCGACCGCGCGACCGTGCCCGGCGTCCGCAGCCGGCTCGAGATCGCTCCGCGCAACGACCTGTTCCTCGATTGCCAGGTCGGCACCATCGTCGAGGTGCAGCGCGTCTTGCAGGTGGTGGATTGAGCGTGCGTTCTCGCTCGCTGCTCGTCGGCGCGGGGGTGTTGGCCCTGCTGGGGCTCGCCTGCACGACGCCGATCGCCCCTTCGCGTGATGTGCCGCCGGCGCCCGTCGTGCTGCGCGGCGTGCTGAGCGGGCTTGAGGAACCGGTGATTCCCACCGGCGAGGCGGTCTATCGCCCCGCCGATCGCGGCGCCGCCCCGACAATCGTGATCGAGATCGACGTGGCGTCGACCAACGCAACCGCGTTGCGCGTCGCCGGCGATGGCGCGGCGCTGGGGGCGACCCGTTTTGCAGAGTCGGCGACCGCGGCGATGGCGCAGCCCGCGAGCGAGTTTCGCTTCGCGATCACCAGTGTCGACGCCAACGGCGCACGGTTGCGGATCGAGTTTCCGCGGGCCTGGGTCATCAGCGACGGTCTGCGGCTGCGCGTCTTCGACGCGACCGATGCGGGCGGAGTACCGCTGCAATATGCCTCAATTCGCGTCGTCTCCGACTTTTTCTACATGGCCCTGATCGGCGATTCGGTCATCTGGGGCAACGGCTTGGCCGAAGAGGCCAAATTCACCGCGCTGGTCGCGCGGACGATCGAGCGCGAGCGCGGCGTCGCGGTGATCGCGCAGCGCTACGCCCACTCCGGCGCGACGATCTTGCAGGGGCCCAACGAGGGGCGCTGCGGGCTCGACTGCGTCGGCGAGGTGCCGCGCGTCAACACGGCCATCGGCGATCAGGCGCGACAGATCGCCCGGCCCGAGCTGATCGACCTCGTGCTGATGGACGGCTGCATCAACGATGTTGGAATCAACAACATCGCCGAGCCCGAGACCGACGACGAGCAATTGCGTTTCTTCACCGGCCTGGCCTGCGGCGAGATCGCGGCGGGGCTGTTGCGGACCGTGCGCGAGACCATGCCCAACGCGACCATCGCGTATGTCGGGTATTACCAGATCATCGGCCCCGAGAGCGACCTGTTCGGCGTCGGCACGTTTGACGTGACGTCCGACGAGCTGGGCATCGAGCTGGGCGAGTTTCTGGAAGACGACCTCGTCGTCCTCGCCCTGCAGCGCGACGAACTCGTGACGCAGTCGCGGATTTTCCTGACCGCCGCTCATACCGCGCTGCAAGCGACGATCTCCGCGGCCGACGCGGAAGGGGCCGACGACCCGCCGATCCTCTTCGTCGATCCGCAATTTGGCGACGAAAACGCGGCGTTCGCGCCGCAGCGCTGGCTCTGGAGCCTCACCAACGACAACCCGCGCTTCGACGCCTTCCCCGACATCCCCTACGACCTCTTCCCCGAAGACGATACGCAGGGGCTCCGGCTGCTGCGCTGCTTCGATGAGGAATCGCTCTACAACCCGGTCTTCTGTCTCTATGTCTCGGTCGGCCACCCCAATCGGCTCGGTGCGCAACGCTATGCGGAGCGGATCGCGGCGCGATTGCGCGAGGTCGGCCTGCTGCCGCCCGTCAAACCTTAGCCGTCGCGTCCTGGCGCAGACGGCGTTACGTTTTCGACGCAACGCGACGAGTTCTGCGCCGGCGCGCGGCCACGGCCGCTGAGCCGAAGGCCGCTGCCACTTCGCAGCGCGCGTCGCCGCCGCTTCGCTTAGCGCCGATCGCGACGCTGCCGTTCGTTGTCGTCGCTGCTCTGCGATGCGCCCGCCCAGCCGCGGATCATCGCCCACAAACCGGCCAGCCAGCTCGGCGAAGCAGCCCCGGCGTAGAGCGGTTCGAGCGCGTCGCTGGCATCGCTTCCGCGTGACACATCGTTGCCCGCGGTCGCCGGGCCGTCGGCGCCATCGCGGGCCTCGGTGAAGCGCGAGTCGCGGGCGTCAGCCCGATCCGGGAAGAAGCGCGTCAGGCCATTGGCGCGCCCGTCGCCCTCCGGCAGCGGGCCGCTCGCGCCGCTTTCCAGATTCACCGGCGCACGGTCAGGGCCGTCGACGCCCGTGTAGCTCGGGCCGTCAATCGAAACTTCACGCGGCGTGCCGCCCACCCACTGGCGATCCGGACCGAACTGCGAGAGCGGATCGAGCGCGCGACCGCCCAGCCCGGCGTTTAGCGTCGCCTGGGCGCCATCGAAGCGGCCCGCGTTGAACGACGATCGCCCGCCATCGTCCTTGCTCGAATCCGCGTCGTTCGAATCGCGATCGGTGAGCGCGCTCAGGCTCACACGCTGCACGCCGACGTCGCGCTGCACCGTGCGGGTCTCCGTCGGCGGCACATACTCCGGATCATCATCCAGCCCGCCGCTCAAGTCGCTATCTCCCGCGCCCGCACCATTCGTCGGCTCGTCGAGATCAGGAAGGAACGGCAAACCAGAGCTCGGCAGGATGAGATCGGGCTCGCTCTCCGGCTGCGATTCATCCGGCGTCGGCGTGAAGCCGCTCGGCTCGTCGCTCGGGGTCGGAGACTCCGCGATCGGATCGATTGCCGGCGGAACCGGATTCACCGGCGGCAGCGACGAATCGGGCTCGCCGAAGCCGATCGGCGGGATGATCGCGGCGGGCATGACCGTTACGGTCATTTCGCGAATGACGCTGAATTCGCCGTCGCTGACGCGAACCTGGAAGACCATGTCGGTCGGTTCGCTCACGCTTGGCGACGAGAATTGCAGGGTCGGCCCCGCCGCGCCGCTCAGGTCGATCGGCACGCCGGACAGCTGCGTCCACTGATACGAGAGTTCGTCGTTGTCACTATCGCTGCTCGCGACGGAGAGCGTCACCGTATCACCCGCGTCGACGACCTGATCCTCCGGAACCGTGATGTCCGGGGCCTCGTTCACATTGCCCACGCTGATCGTGAAGGTCTCGATGCGTTCGTTGCCGCCGCGGTCCACGACCTTCACCTGAATCTCATGCGTTCCGGCCGATTCGAAGTTGAGGTCCGCACCATCGGTGACCGTGATGCGCCCATCCTCATCGATCGCGAAGCGCCCGTTCGCGTCGTCCACGAGCGAATAGGTGTACACATCGCTCTGATCCGGATCGCTCACGCCGACCTGGCCCACAAAGGTGCCGCCTGCGGCATTTTCCGCGACCGCGCCGCCGCTCAACGTCAGATCGGTGATCGCTTCGTTGACATCGCGCACGTGAATCGTGAACGTCTCAATCCGCTCGTTGCCCGCGCTGTCGACCACGCGCACCCGAATCTCGTGCGTCGCCGCCGCCTCGCGGTCCAGCACGGCCCCGTCGGCGACGGTGATCTGCCCGTCGGCGTCGATCGCAAATCGTCCGCCCGCGTCGTCGATCAGGTTAAAGGTGAACGTCTCGTCGTCGCTGTCGGTGACTTCGACCTGCGCCACATACGTGCCCGCCGGCGCGTTCTCCTCGACGTTCTCCCCGTCCAGCGCGATATCCGAAATCGGCACGTTAAACAGCTCGTTGGCCGAGACATCGCCATCCGCAAAGCGGAACGTCTCGACCTGATTCACCACGTCCACGCCGTCGCCGCTCGGGGCCCGGCGATCCGTGATCGTAAACGTGCCGTTGGAGTTCTGACGCACGTCGTAATCGGCGCGATTGCCGCTATACACGGCGACATCGTTGCCGGCCCCGCCGACGATGCGGTCGTTGCCCGATCCGCCGGTGAAGACGTCGTCGCCCGCATCGCCGCGCAGCGTGTCATTGCCCGCTCCGCCCAGCAGCGCATCATTGCCCGCGCCGCCGGTCAAAACGTCATTCCCCGCCCCGCCGTCGAGCGTGTCGTTGCCGGCGCCGCCCGTGAGGCGATTGGCGTTGCCATCGCCCGTCAGCGTGTCGTTGCCCTTGCCGCCGGTGGCGTTCTCAACGCCGCTCAGCGTGTCGTTGCCCGCGGCGCCGGTCGCGGTGCCGGTGGCGAGGTTCACGTTCACCGCGCCGTTCTGATCCGAGTAGTTGACGGTGTCGCTCCCCAAACCGCCGCTCAGCGTGTCGTTGCCCGCACCGCCGGTGATGGTGTCGTTGCCCTCGCCGCCGTCGATGCTGTCATCGCCCGCGCCGCCCGTGAGCGCGTTGTTCTGCGCATTGCCGACGATCGTATCGTTGTACTTCGAGCCGCTGACGTTCTCGACCTCGCTGATCGTGTCGTTGCCTGCCGCGCCCGTCGCCGTGCCCGTGGCCAGGTTGACGTTGACGCCGCCCGTCGCAGTGCCATAGTTCACGCGGTCCGTGCCAGCGCCGCCGATGAGCGTGTCGTCGCCGGTGCCGCCCGTCAGCGTGTCGTTGCCCTCGCCGCCCATCAGCGTGTCATTGCCGGCGTCGCCCAACAGATTGTCATTGCCGGCGCCGCCTTCGAGCATGTCGTTGCCATCGTCGCCGCGCAGCGTGTCGTTGCCGGCGTCGCCTTGCAGCGTGTCGTTGCCGCTGTCGCCGCGCAGACTGTCGTTGCCTATTCCGCCTTGAATCAGGTCGTCGCCCGCGCCGCCGCGAAGAACATCGTTGCCGGCGTTTCCGACGATGGTGTCTTCCTCACCCGTGCCGGTATGCGTGTCCTTGTTGGCCGTGCCGACGAAACTGCCCGACACATTGCCGACGTTGATCGTAAAGGTCTCGATCCGCTCATGGCCGGCGCTGTCGACCACCTTCACCTGCACATCGTGCGCCGTGTTGGCCTCGAAGTTCAGATTCGCGCCGCTGGCTACCGAAATCTGCCCATTCGCGTTGATCGCGAAGCGACCGCCCGCGTTATCCACCAGCGAATAAGTGAAGCTCTCGCTCGCGTCGGGGTCGCTGACGCCGACATTGCCCACGACCGTGCCCGCGGCCGAATTCTCGGCAACGGTGGCGTTGCTGAGCGTCAAATCGCTGATCGCCTCGTTCACGTCGCCCACGTTGATCGTGAACGTCTCAACGCGCTCGTTGCCCGCGCTGTCGACCACCTTGACCTGGATGTCGTGCGACCCGGCCATCTCACGATCGAGATTCGCACCGTCCGCCACCACGATCTGCCCATTCGCGTTCACCGCAAACCGCCCACCGGCGTCGTCGACCAGCGAATAGGTAAACGTCTCGCCCGCATCCGGGTCGCTCACGCCGACATTGCCGACCACAGTCCCCGTCGCGGCGTTCTCGCTGATCGCGGCGTTGCTGAGCGTCAGATCGGCGATGGCGTCGTTGCTTGCGGCAATGTTCACTTGCAACGTCGAACCCGTCGCAAGCTGCTGCGTCGCCTGGGCCGCCAGTTGCGCGTTGTGCTCAACAAAACCGGCCGGCGTGCTCGGCGCGACCTCGCGCAGGCGGATGTTGTCCAGCAGAATGCCCTGATTGTCGCCGCCGCCATGCGTGAAGGTCAGATCGAAATCCATCTGACTGGTGACGGTGAAGACGCCGCGGACGGTGTGGAACGTCTCGTTGCTCTCGACCGTAAACGTCTCACTGAAGAGCGATCCGTTTCCGGCGCTGACCTGCAGCGTGTCCGTGCCCGCGTTGCGTAGATTGCCGGCGATGTCGAACGAAATCTCATACGTCCCCGGCGGCAGCGTGAAGCCCGGCTTGAGCTGCAGCGTGCCCGCGTTGCCCGTGCTGCCGTCCAGGTCGAGATAGATGCCGTTGCCCTGCTGGAAGTCGAAGAAGCCGTTGCCGATCGTGTCGACCGTGCCTTCGATGACGTTCCAGTTCTGAAGCGTGGCATCGTTCAACACGCCCACGCCGCCGTTCTCGCTATTGAACGTGTCGTTCAGCAGATACTGCGTGCCGCGCGTGGCCGTCACCTGCACATTCAGGTCCAGCGTGCCGTTGAAGTTCGGCGGCGGCGTCAACTGCAGGTTCGTCAGTTGCGCCGGCGTCAACGTCCACGACCCGTCGCTGTTCTGCACGCCCGCCGACAGCGTCGCGCCCGTCGGCACATTGCTGATGTTGATCGAGTAATCCGTGTCGGACTGCACGTTCTCAATCGCAATGTGCAGCGCCACGGGCTGATCTTCAGCGCCCTGCACATTCGTCGTCGAAATCTGCGGCGCCTCAAACTCGTCCGCGATGCAGATGGTGAAAGTCTCGATCCGCTCGTTACCGGCGCTGTCGACGACCTTCACCTGCACATCGTGCGCCCCGGCGGCCTCATGATTGAGGTTGGCGCCGTTCGCGACCGCGATCTGGCCATTCGCATTGATCACGAACCGCCCGCCGGCGTCGTCGACCAGCGAATAGGTAAACGTCTCGCCCGCATCCGGGTCGCTCACGCCCACATTGCCGACGACCGTCCCCGCCGCGGCGTTCTCGCTCACGCTGCCGCCCGACAGCGTCAGATCGCTGACGGCCTCATTCACGTTGCCGACGCTGATGGTGAAAGTCTCGACGCGCTCGTTGCCGGCGCTGTCGACGACCTTCACCTGCACATCGTG
>JALHOX010000213.1 GCA_022842805.1 Phycisphaerae bacterium
CGGCGGATTCGTCCTCGCCCTCACCGACCCCGCCGGCTACGGCTCCGCATTCCCCAACTGCGACCTCGACCTCGCCGACGTCAACCACGACGGCTTCGTCACCGTCGGCGACATCAGCGCCTTCGTCGCGCTCCTCGTCGGCTAAAACCTCTCTTCAAACTCCGCTGGGACCGGTCTCCCACCGCTGGTGAGACCGGTCTCCAGCCTTTGGTGAGACCGGGTTCAACCGGTCCGCACGCTTCTGACCTTCATGTCACGCGCCCAGCCGCCCCGCCGGCCCCGCCCCGCCCATCGCCACGCCGAAAGATTCGAAAGCAACTGGATTTTTCGCCCCGTAGCCATCTCCGCTAAAAGATGATCACAATGCACGTTCTTCGCGTGGCCCAGTTGTCCCAGCCGCGATCCGCGCAAACTTCGTCGAGAACACGATGAACGCACGCCCACCCTCAAACGAATTCCCCCGTCGCTGGATCGCGCCCGCCGCAGTCTTCGACCGCTGGGAAACCGCCGCCACCTACTACGACGACCTCCTTCGCCGCCCGATCGCCTCCCCGGCCGACTTCGATCGCTGGCTGCTCGATTGGAGCGAGGTCGACGCCGTCTTCGAGGAAGAGTACGCCCGCCGCTACACCTCCATGACCTGCCAGACCGACGACCCGCAGCGCGAACGGCTCTTCATGGATTTCGTCGAAAACATCAAACCCCTGCGCGAACCCGTCCATCACCGCCTCGCCCAGCGTTACATCGACGCCGCCACGCAATTCGACCTGCCCCCCATGCGCTACGAAGTGCTGACCCGAAGCCTCCGCACGCAGATTCGCATGTTCCGCCAAGCCAACGTGCCGCTCGAGACCGAGAACGAAAAGTTCGTCACCCACTATCAGCAAACCATCGGCGCCATGACCGTCCGCTTCCGCGGCGAAGAGAAAACCCTCCCGCAGATGACGCTCCTGCAGGAGGAGCGCGACCGCGCCACGCGCGAGGAAGCCTGGCGACTCACCGCCGACCGCTACCTGCACGACGCCCGCGAGCTCGACGGCCTCTACGAAAAAATGGTCGCACTGCGGGCGACCATCGCCCGCAACGCCGATTACCCCGACTTCCGAGCCTACAAGTTCGACGAGCTCGAACGTTTCGACTACAGCCCGGCCGATTGCGCCGCCTTTCACGACGCCATCGAGCGCGTCGTCGTCCCCGCCGCAAAAACGCTCAACGCCGACCGCAAGCGACGCCTCGCCCTCGATCGGCTGCGCCCCTGGGACCTGGCGGTCGACGTCTTCGGCCAGCCCGCCCTCCGCCCCTTCGATAAAGTCGAGCGGCTCATGGACGGCTGCCAGGCCATCTTCGGCCGCGTCCACCGCGAACTGGGCGAAATCTTCGCCGGCCTCCGCCAGCGCGATCTGCTCGACCTCGAAAGCCGCAAAGGCAAGGCCCCGGGCGGCTATCAGGCCACCTTCCCCGAGGCCCGCTCACCGTTCATCTTCATGAACGCGGTCGGCAGCGACGACGACGTACGCACCCTCCTCCACGAGGGCGGCCACGCCTTTCACACCTGGGCCTGCCGAGAAGAACCGCTCATCGCCTATCGCGAAGCGCCGACCGAGTTCGCCGAAGTGGCCTCCATGGGCATGGAGTGCCTCGCCGCCCCCTTCATGGACCACTTCTACGGTTCCGACACCCCCCGCGCCCAACGCGATTTCTTCGAAAAGATCGTCCTCTTCCTCCCCTACATGGCGTGCGTCGACGCGTTCCAGCATTTCGTCTACACCCACGCCGACGCCGGCGTCGAAACCTGGAAAGATCACTGGGTCCATCTCTGCAAGCGATTCGATACCGGCGTCGATTGGAGCGGGCTCGAGCTGTACGAGCGCCACCTCTGGCACCGCAAGCTCCACATCTTCGAACTGCCGTTCTACTACATCGAATACGGCATCGCCCAGCTCGGCGCCCTCCAGGTCTGGCTCGCATCACGCAAGAACTATCAGCAGGCAGTGGCCGAATACCGCTACGGCCTCGCCCTCGGCGGCAGCCGCCCGCTGCCCGAGCTCTTCGCCGCCGCCGGTTGCCGATTCGATTTCAGCGAAGCGACGCTCAAGCCTCTGATCGAAGCGGTGATGGAGGAGGTCGCAAGAAATAGCGTCTAACGAATGAGAACGCTGTAAACGATTTTGCGGGGGGCCGCCGGCTCTTTCGATCCGAGGCCTCCCCCGAACGTCAGTGGAAAGGTATGCCGCAAACCGCCTTCAACTCGACACTCTGCACTCGAAACTCGAAACTCAAACCTCACCCCATCGCCGCCGTCATCTTTCGCGCCCGCGCCACCAGCTCCGGCAGCTTCGCCAGCACCGCCTCAATCTCCGCCGCCGTCGTCTCGCGGCTGAGAGAGAATCGAATCTGCCCCCGCGCCACGCGCGGCTCAACACCCATCGCCCGCAAAATCGGCGACGCCTCGATCGCCCCGCTGCTGCAAGCCGACCCGCTCGACGCGTAAATGCCCGCCTCGCTCAGCAACATCAGCAGCGCTTCCGCATCGCAATCCGCAAAGCACACGCAACAAGTATTCGGCAGACGCGGCGACTCGAGCCCAATGACGTGCGAATCCGCGATGTTCGCGCGGATAAATGATTCCAGCCGCTCGCGCAGCCGCCCGGTCGCGGCGATCGCTTCCTGCGTCTCCGGCTTGCCCAGCAGCGCACAAGCCGCCCCAAAGCCGACGATCCCCGGCACGTTCTGCGTCCCACCGCGCCGCCGGCGCTCCTGCGGGCCGCCGTGAAGCAGCGGCGCAATCTTCAGCCCCTTGCGGATATACAGCGCGCCGACCCCCTTGGGCCCATGCACCTTGTGCGCCGAAATCGCCATCAGATCGATCCCCAGCGCAACCACATCGATCGCGATCTTGCCCAGCGCATTCACCGCGTCCGACATCACCAACGCGCCGGCGGCGTGCGAAATCTCCACAATCTCACGCAGCGGAAGCACCACCCCCGTCTCATTGTTCGCCAGCATCGCCACGACCAGCGCCGTGTCGGGACGGATCAGCCGCGGCAGCGCCTCCAGATCCGGCCGGCCGCCGCGATCGACCCCCCACGTCGTCACCTCAAAGCCGCGCGTCGCCAGGTAGTGCGCATGCTCGCTGACCGCGTGATGCTCAACCGCGCACACGACCACGTGCCGCCGGGCCGGGTTGGCCTCCAGCACACCGGTCAACGCCAGGTTGTCCGCCTCCGTCCCGCCGCTGGTAAACACGATCGTGTCGGGCGTCGCACCGACGGAACGCGCCACCTGCTCGCGGGCGGCCTCGATCGCCGCCGCGGCCCGGCTGCCGGCGCGGTGCGTACTCGAGGGATTCCCAAACTCCTCGCGAAAGCACTGCAAAATGCGTTCGACGACGAGCGGGTCGACGCGCGTCGTCGCGTTGTTGTCGAGATAGATCGCTGACTGGCTCAACTCGTCGATCACTCCGCTGCTAGATCACGAATCCCCCGACCGGCTCATTCCGGTTCCGGCGTGCGAATGCCCATCACGTCCGGCTTAAACACCTTGGTGTCCAGCGCCTTCACAAACCCGGTCCAGTCGCTGCTCTTGTCCGGGTCGTCGATGATCGCTTCCGCGACCATGTTGAGCTTCGCATCCAGATTGTCGAGGTAATGCACGACAAACGCCTCCGCCATCGCCGGCAGCCGCGGACTGCCATACTCATAGCGCCCATGGTGCGAAAGTATGATGTGCTGGATCGACTCGGCGATCTCGGGCGGAAACATCTCGTTCTTTTCCAGCTCCCACTCGCGCACCCGCTGCGCCACCCAGGTCACCGCCAGGTTGATATGCCCCAGCAGTTGCCCCGCATTCGTGTACTTGAAATTCGTGTCAAACCCCAGCTCCGCCGTCTTGCCGCAATCGTGCAGAAAACAGCCGATCAGCACCAGATCGCGGCTGACGTGCGGATAGCGCGGCATCACCAGTACCGCCAGCTCCAGCAGATTGAGCGTGTGCTCCAGCAGGCCGCCCAGATAGGCATGATGGTTGGTGATCGCCGCCGGAGCACGCTTGAAATCGCGCGCAAAGCGCTCATCGTTGATGAACCGGCCCGCCAGCGCCAGCACATGCGGATTCTCAATCGTCCGCAGGATTTCCTTCACGCGGGCCCACATCACCTCGACGTCGAACTTCGTGCTCGGCAGAAACTCCGTCGGGTCGACCTCGTTCGGCCGCACGCTGCGCATGCCGTCGATGATGAACTGACGATTGCCCTTGTAGTTCTCGACCCGCCCGCGGAAGTGCATGAAGCCGCCGTCCGGGATCGTGTCATACAGCTCCTGAGACGCATTCCAGACCCGCCCCAGCATCTCGCCCGAGCTGTCCGCGATCACCAGGTGAATGTAGTTCGACCCCGAAGTCGTGGTCCGCAAATCGCGCTGCTGCACGCGATAAATCTCGTCATCAACCCGCTGCCCGGGCTCCAGGTGGCGAATCATCAGTTTCCGCGGCGTGGACCCTTCGATCACTATCGACATGCCTGCGTTCCGATCCAGCGGGATCATTCCCGATTAAAGGGCCCACGCGCCGCCGCGGCCATACCAGGCCGCCGCCCGCGAAACCCCACCCTGTTCTCGATCACTGCGCCAAACTCTACGGCTTCGACGCGGCGGCAAGGAAGCGCTCGGCGTCCACCGCCGACAAAAAAACCGCCTGATCGCCGAACAGCTCGCGCCGCAGCAGCACCCCCAGCGGCGTGGTGTAATACGAATGAATCCGCGAAGCCAGCTCGCGCAGCGCCAGGCTCCGCTCCCGACCGCGCCGCTCCAGATCCTCGATCGCCCCATGCAGTTTCCGAATGTCCGCGGCGTAGCGCGTGGCCAGTTCGGCCATCACGATCTGCTCCGCCGACGCCCGCACCTGCGACCAGTCCGCATCGATATTGGCATGAAAAACCAGCCGATGCAGCCCCTCGATCTCGTTCACGAGCGCGGCGAGGTAGTCATGCGAGCGGATCGCTTCGTAAAGCCGGGTCTGTTCGGAATCCGAAATGCGCGCCACGAACAAGCCTCCGCCGAAATGGCGTCTGGAGCGAATCGTCGACGCGTTGGATTGTATCGATTCCCCGCAACCGCCGGCGCAAGAATCCGAAGCCGCCCCCCGCCAACCCACGACCCCGGCAGAGGTCGCGAATCGAGGCGGCAAAGATGGTCATGCTCAGGCTCGATCGATCCATCGGAGGCCGATCGCCGCGGGGAGCAAGGCGGCGATGCGGCCCGTGGATCCCACCTTATCCGCGCTGCGCCGCAGCACAATCAGCGGCCGCGTCGGCCACCTCGGCGCGTGCATCGTCCACAAACAGGTTCCCGTTCGAGTCGACCGTCAGCACCCGCTGCTGCACGCCGATGTCGTTCGTGTCGGTCGCCCGGTCGACATCGAGTTCGAGCACGAATCCACCGCCGACCGCCTTCACCGACCACGTCCCCAGCAGCGTCTCCTCGCTCGAGAACGTATCGAAGCTGGTCGAAGTAACCCGCGTCACCAGCATGCCGAACCGGCCGAAGGCGCAGGTTTGCAACTGCACACTCTCGGTGATGCTGCCGCTCGAAAAGAACGAGCTGCTGCCGAAGGTGATGAACTTGTCGCCCAACTCGCGCGTGAACTCGGCAATCGCATCCGCCGCCCCGCCCCCGGGCGGCTGCTCGCCGATGCCGATCGTGTTCGACGTCCCGTCTTGAATCCCCCCGACTTGCCCGCCAGCCTCATCATCCCGTCCCCCGTTCCCGCCGCCGTCGGCCAGATCACGTCCGCCCCCGTCGCCGCCGCCGACCAGTTCTTCGAGCAAGCCGCCGCCGCTTCCCTCGCCGCAGCCCAACCCGCCCAGTCCGACCAGCGACACCGCCACCGCCCCAACGACCCAACCCGTGATGCTGAAACGTTTCATTACTGCAGTGCTCCCAGAGCCGGCCGGTCGCCATCCGTGCATCCGTCTGCCGACGGGGCCGGATATACTGGGTTCAGCGGGACACCCGCCGAAACTGAGGCGACCGATTCCGCCTCGATGGGAGCAGCGGATTTCGCCGCCGCTCTCCGTCAAAACGCGGCGAACTATTTTCAGATCGACCGTTGTTTATGAATGCCCCCTCGTCCAGCGAAGGCGCCCAATCATCCAACCCGCAAACCGGGGCGGATGACGATGCGGCACTCATCGCGGCCGTCTACGACGAATTGCACGCCCTCGCCAGCGCCTATTTGCGCAAGGAGCGGCAGGACCACACCTTGCAGACCACCGCCCTCGTGAACGAGGCCTGGCTGCGGCTTTCCGGACGCGACGGGTCGGCATACTCAAACCGCGCCCACTTCTTCCGCGCCGCCGCCCTGGCGATGCGCCGAATCCTCATCGACCACGCCACACGCCGGACCGCCGAAAAACGAGGCGGGTTGCGAACCAAGCTGGCCCTCGACGAGACGATCGACATCGCGCTACCCAGCACCACCGCGTCCGATGGCGGCGACCTGCTCGCCCTCGACGCCGCCCTCCGCCAACTCGCAACAGAAAACGCCCAGATGGCCCGCGTCGTCGAGCTCCGTTATTTCGGCGGCTGCACCATCGACGAAACCGCCGAAGCCCTCGGAATCAGCACGTCCACCGTGGAGCGCGATTGGCGCTTCGCCCGTGCCTGGCTGCGGGCGGCGATCGGCGGCGACGAGGAAATCTTGCGAAATTCCTGATGGAGGCCATGCCCGCAAAACGCTATTCATAAGGCACGATTCGTACGGCGCTATTCGTAAGGCACTGTGCGTAGGGCGGGTTTCACCCGCCTCCTAGCGCCATGGGCCGATCAACGCCCGGCCCCACCAGGCGGATCGGCAACCCAGAGGCGGGCCTGACCCGCCCAACGTTTTGAACCACGTCGCCCCGGAGAGGTACTCGGCAATTCGCGCGAACCCTGCCAGAAACGGTTCCAAGTTCGGCCGCGTGGCCGAGCTCTTTCATCTGGCTCTCCAGCGGCCGGACGCAGAGCGCGACGCATTTCTGCACGCCGAAACCCCCGACGACGAGCCGACGCGGTCCGCCGTCCTGCGCCTGCTCGCCGCCGACTCCAATTCAGGCGATTTCCTGGCCGCTCCCGCCATCGGCCCCGGCTTCTCCATCACCAACGCCGCCACCGACGCCCCCGGCTCATCGCTCCGTCGCGTCGGCCGCTATCGCCTCCTCCGTCCGCTCGGCAGCGGCGGCGTCGGTCACGTCTGGCTCGCCCGGCGCGACGACGGACAATTCGACCAGCACGTCGCCATCAAGCTCATCCGCCGCGGCATGGACACCCCCGCCGAGCTCGACCGCTTCCGCCAGGAGCGTCAACTCCTCGCCCGACTCGAGCACCCCAACATCGCCCGCCTCATCGACGGCGGCGCAACCGACGACGGATTGCCCTATCTCGTCATGGAATACGTCGACGGCGCGCCGATCGACGAATACTGCCGCCGCACCTCCGCGACCCTGGCGCAGCGATTGGCGCTCTTTCGCCAGGTCTGCGCCGCCGTGCAATCCGCCCACCAAAACCTCATCATCCATCGCGACATCAAGCCGGGGAACATCCTCGTGACCACCGACGGCCGCCCCAAGCTGCTCGATTTCGGCATCGCGAAGGCGATCGAATCAACCTTCGGCGACGCAACCCGGGAAGCCCTCACACGCGAAGGCCGCCTCCTGACGCCCGAATACGCCAGCCCCGAACAGCTTCGCGGCCAGCCGATCTCGACCGCCTCCGACGTCTACTCGCTCGGCGTCGTGCTCTACCAACTCCTGACCGGCGTGCGACCGTGGGATGGCGGCGATCTCGTCCGCGACGACCGCCCGCCTCCGCCGCGCCCCAGTACGCGACTTCACAGCCGCCGGCCAACCCGCCCCGCGAGC
>JALHOX010000214.1 GCA_022842805.1 Phycisphaerae bacterium
GGCGGGCCTTTACCGGCTCGTCGAGGAAAGTCCGAACTGGTCAGAGCACGGTGGTGGCTAACGGCCACCCGGCGCAAGCCGCGGGAAAGTGCCACAGAAATGACACCGCCGATGGCGGCGGCCCACGTGACCGTCGCACAGGCAAGGGTGAAATGGTGCGGTAAGAGCGCACCGCGCGGCCGGCGACCGTCGCGGCAAGGTAAACCCCACCGCCAGCAAGCCCAAATAGGCGGCGAACGCGGACCTTCATGCGAGCGTGCGGCTTTTCCGCACGATCGACGATTCGCGGCGTGTCGGCTCGACACGGAATAGTCGCGGGTAGGGTGCTTGAGCCGCGCGGCAACGCGCGGCCCAGATGAATGATCGCCGCCCGGCTTCGACCTCACTTCGTGAGGTCGCGGCCGGGAGACAGAATTCGGCTTACAGGCTCGCTCTGCGGTTTTTTCGATTTTCGCGACGGGGTGGGCCAATTCATGGCGGGCGCGGGGTTCCCGATCGTTCGGCGGTGGCAGGCGTGCAGCGACCGGTGTCCCCGATCCGAGTCACCACCTCGAAACGCACGCCCGGCCAAAACTTCGGAGATTTTTCGAGGGCCGCGCGCGATTCCTGCGTTTTCGTTGCCAGAGGCCGGTCGCCCCGCTGCGGCCGTATGGGACGAACCCGAAAAAACTCAGGAATGCGCACCATGGAACTACGCACCATCATTGCAGCTAGCGGAGGCCTCAGTCTGGCCTTTGCCGCCATTGCCGCTATCGCCGGCGACACCTCGCCGCCCCCCGGCCCGATCGCGCCGACCTTTAAGACGCTCACCGAAGTCGAGCCGCGCATCGCGATTAACGCGAACAACACGCCGGGCGACAGCGACGCGACCCCCAGCATCTTCAAGATCACGCAGCCGGGGTCTTATTACCTGACCGGAAACTTGACGGGCCAGGCGGGCAAGATCGGGATCGAAATTGCCGCCAGCGATGTGACGATCGACTTGAACGGTTTCGCACTTCGGGGTGTGCCCGGGAGCTTGTCAGGAATCCACGCTTCCGTCAGCGCGAGCGGTGTCGCCGTTCGCAACGGGACGATCCGGGCGTGGGGTGCGAACGGGGTCGATCTGACCAATGCCGGCGCGACCCGGATCGAGGCCCTCACCGCGGTCGACAACGTCTGGACGGGGATCCGCGCGGGCGAAGACTGCGTTGTCACCTCCTGCGTGGCTCGCGGCAACATCGGATATGGCATCGTCGGCGGCACCGGCGCTCGGCTGAGCGACTGCAACGCTGCCCAAAATGGGGGAGCGGGTCTGTACGCCCTAGAAGGAACGACCATTTCGGGTTGCACAGCCCGGAACAACGGCGACGTGGGCATCGGTGTTAACGGAACGGCGACTTTCCTGAACTGTGTTTCCATTGGCAACACGGGGAGCGGATTCATTTGCGGATACGCCAGCACCTACAACGGCTGTTCGGCTCGCGACAATCAAGGTCACGGATTCTGGGTAAACGTCTCCAGCTCGGCGACCAACTGCTCGGCCAGCGAAAACAGCCTGGACGGATTCTTGGTGTGGTCCGGGTCCGTCTCGAATTGCGTCGCGGCGCAGAATGGTCGCGACGGCATCCGTCTCGATCTGGTCCGATGTTCAGCGACCGGGAACCTTTGCGAAGGTAACGGCGCGAGCGAGTCGGGGGCGGGTGTGCGGGCGACGAGCTCCACGTGCCGGATCGATTCGAACCAGGTTTCGAGCAACGACTTCGGCATCGTCGCCGTCGCGGACTGCGTCGTGGTCCGCAATAGCGCCCGCTCCAACAACTCGAGCAACTACTCGTTTCCCGCGGGCAGCGACTACGCGCAGGTCATCAGCAACCCCGGCAACGGGTTCGTATCGACGAATCCTTGGGCGAACTTCGCGTACTAGACCTTCGAAGGTGTTCAAGGCGCTGTCGGGCAGAGAATGGCCCTGGTGCGATCGGCTTTTGCGGACACGCCGGCCTGTCGACGGCCGGCACAGCACGAGCCAAAAGACGCCTTGTCCGCGCGACGGCTGAGCCCGCATGGGCTTCAGACGACAGATGGGAGATCGCTAAATGAATCGCCTCGTCCTCAAATTCGTCGCTGCCGCCGCGCTCGTTACGAGTGCGCTGGCCCAGTCCGACGTCGACAACACGCACAAGTACTCATGGGCCGAAAACGTCGGCTGGCTGAACTGGCGCGACGCGGGCAGTCCGACCGCCACCTCCGGCATGCGCTTGCACGACAGCTTTCTCTCCGGATTCGTCTGGGGCGAGAACATCGGCTGGATCAACCTCGGCGACGGAACGCCTGCCGACGGGGTCGCGTATGGCAACACCAGCGGCGCCGACTCCGGCGTGAACATCGATCCTGACACCGACGAGCTCTTCGGACTTGCTTGGGGCGAAAACGTCGGCTGGATCAACTTCGACGGCGGCGCCGCGGCCAACCCGCCCGAGCCGGCTCGTATCGAAAGCGGCCCCGGCGGATGCCGGCTGGCCGGCTGGGTGTGGGGCGAGAACATCGGCTGGATCAACCTTGACCACGGCACGCATTACGTCGCGCTGATCCCCGAGGCCTGCAGCGGGACGCTCGTCGGCGATATCAACTGCAACGGCTTTGTCGAAGTCGGCGACATCGGCGGCTTTGTACTCGCGCTCACCAACCCCGCGGCTTACGCCGCCCAGTATCCGAGCTGCGACATTCAGAACGCCGACACGAACGGCGACGGTTTCGTGACGGTGGCGGATATCGGGGCATTTGTGCAGTTGCTGGTGCCCTAAGGGTGGCGGTCGGCGAATCGCTGTCGGTTGCCCCCTAACGCCGATCGGGGCGACGCGCTCTAAACTCTGACGCGACGTTCGGCGGCCGATGGAGGCCCGGACGGACGGAGGATGGAGCGAGTGCGGAATCGCGGAAATCAAGCATTGGTTACGCGGCATAGGCTTGCCGCGTTGTCAGTCGCGTTTGCACTGATCGGCGCGGGGAGCGGCTGCTTTCGCGAGCAAGCGGTGGTTTATCGCATAGCCGGCGCGGGGCCGGCGGGCGCCGAAACGGTCACGCCGCCGAGCGGGCCCATCGCGCCGCCATTCGCGCCGACAGCTACGCCGGCCGCGGCTGCGACATCCGCACCGGCGATTGCCTCGCCGCGAAACTTCGGTTCCACACGGCAGTGGCTGCAACGGACTCACGCCGAACTGGTGCGCCATCTACCCGCCGGCCCGCGGGAGGCGTTACTGACCGAGCAACTCGTTGACGAATCCGGCTCGCCGCGCGATGTGAACGCGTACTACGACATCGATCCGCAGCGACTGCACACCGTGATTCACAACCTCGACGGCCTGAAACATTCGTCGCAGGCGTCGGGCACGAAGTATGCCATCGATGCGCCGGCCGATCCGTGGCCGGGGTTTCAGGATGAGTGGATTCCGATTTCGGACAAGCTCTCGCTCTCCGTCCGCATCGGCTGGGCCCGCGAGCCCGACGGCACGACACCTCGTCGAGCTCCGGCGATCGCCATTCTGCCCGGAATCTACGGCGATAACTCGGTCATGCGCACGCAGCAAATCGCGCGGGCGCTGCTGGCGGCCGGCTATCACGCGGTGGCGGTCGAGCAGCGCGGCTGTGGCCAGACCGAGAAGCGCTATCCGAAAACGCCGATGACGTTTGGCACGTTTGAAGCGGGCGACCTGCTGGCGGTTTCGGAGTGGCTGGAAGACCAGCCGCAGGTCATCGCCAGCGGGCTGATCGGCTTTTGCTGGGGCTCCAATGTGGCGCTCGTCACGGGCTGGGAAGATGGACGCCGCGACGACGATCCGGCGATCACGCCGATGCTGCGCGAGCGGCTGCGCCCGCGCAGCGGTCGTCGGCACTTCTCAGCAGGCATTCTCGTTTTTTCCGCCTCGCTGCCGTTCGAGGAAATCTGCGAGAAAACCGCTGAAAAAGAGTGGTCGTTTCTCGGAAACCCGGTGCTGAACAAGCTTCAGAAAGAGACCCGCACGCGGCAGACACGGCGTGGCTATCAGCCGGTGGACGGAAACTTGTGGCGCGTGATCGATGCGGAGACGGGCCGCGATGAGCGGGCCTATCCCAAAATCATGGAAGACGGGCTGCAGTACCTTCGCCTCTATCCCTATCGCGATAAGCCGTGCGGCGACAAGCTCGAAGCGATCCGCGTGCCGACGCTCATTGTGCATGGCTGCAACGACCCGCTGGTCGACGCCCAGCCGCTGGCGAACGTCATCGCCAAGACCCAAAACCCGCTGGTCGCCGCGATCGTGCTCCCCGGCGGCGGCCACGTCGGCTTCGGCCCCTATAGCTCGGAGTACTTCTATGGCCTCATTCTGCGCTTTTTTGATCCGGCCCGCGGAGCCGCGGGGTTCGAAGCTTCCGCGGCAGAACCTCAGGACTCCATGACGGGCGCCCGTCTGAGTCCGGCCCCGTGAAGCTTGAGGCTCCTGCCGACGCGCATCAACCTTGCTGTATCCGTTCCTTGCTCCGGAGTGCCCCGTGGCCCGCTGGCTGATCAAAGGCGATCCTGCTGATTACGGCGCCGCCGATCTCGAACGCGACAAGTCCACCGCCTGGACCGGCGTGAAAAATGCCCTCGCTCAGCGGCATCTGCGCGCGATGAAGCGCGGCGACGCCGTCCTTTTCTATCACACCGGCGACGAGAAGGCGGTCGTCGCGACGGCCAAGGTCGAGCGTGCAGCCGCCCCCGCAACGGACGCTTCCGGAGAGGAAGAGTCCACCGCCGTTCGGTTTGCGTTCGTGGGCTGGCTGGAGCGCCCGGTCGGTTTGGCCGAAATCAAGGCCGATGTCGCGTTCGCCGATTTTGCGCTGGTGCGGATCGGTCGCCTGTCGGTCATGCCGGTGACGGAGCCGCAATGGCAGCGAATCCTGGAATTGAGCGGCCGGTAGCGCGTGGCGGCGGCAGGGGCCGGTTTTCGAGTGTCAAGCCGTCCGGTCGGGCGTATTCTCCGAACCCTAACCCCCAACGGGTAATACCCGTCGCCCTCCGGCCACGCCGCGGCCCGCCCCGTGCCGAGTTCGACTAGAATGCGGCCTGAAACTTCGCGCACAGGAGCGGCTTTGCGACCTCCCTATACGATTGGCATCGACATCGGCGGCACCCGCGTCAAGCTCGGCTTGTGTGACGCCGACGGACGAATCCTTGCCCGCGACGCCACGCCCACGGATGCCGCCGCCGGCCCATCGGCCCTGGTGAATCGGCTCAAGCTGTTGTTGCCCGGCTTGGCGGCGCACGCCGGAATCTCCGAAGGCGACATGAAAGCGGTCGGCGTCGGCGCGCCGGGGCCGCTCGACCAGGTGCGCGGCATCGTGCGCGATGCGCCCAATCTGCCCGGCTGGCGCAACGTCCCGCTCCGCGAACTCTGCGAAAACGCTTTCGGCCGCCCGGCGAGGATCGAAAACGACGCCAACGCGGCCGCCTTCGGCGAGTTTGTCGCCGGCGCGGGGGCCGACTATTCGAGCATGGTTCTGCTCACGCTGGGCACCGGCCTGGGCAGCGGCATTGTGCTGGAAGGCCACCTCATTCGCGGTGAGCACGGCACGGCCGGCGAGTGCGGTCATATGATCATCGAGCACGACGGTCGCCCCTGCCCCTGCGGGCAGCGCGGCTGCCTGGAGCGCTACGTCTCCGCGACCGCCGTGGTCGACCGCTTTTCCGAGGCGGTCCGCGCCGGACAGGCCAGTTCGCTCGCCAAGGCAGTGCGCGAAAATCAGCCGCTGAAGCCCGAGCAGATCGTCGCCGCCGCTCAGGCCGGAGACGCCTTAGCCGCGCGCATCTGGGACGAAACCTGCCGCTATCTCGCGGTCGCCTGCGTCAATCTGATGCGTCTGCTCGATGTCGAGTGCATCGCGCTGGGCGGCGGCGTGGCCAACGCCGGCGAGCGGCTGATCGAGCCGACCCTTGCCCATTACAAGCGGCTCGATTGGAAGATGACCGAAGACCGCCCGTTGCTGCGCATTGCAAGCCTGGGCGAAGACGCGGGCATTGTGGGCGCCGCGCTGCTGGCGCGCGAGCTGCTCACCGAGGGGAGCTAGCCCCGCCCGGTTCGCGCCCTTGTGCCCGTAGCGAGATCACGGAGCGGTCTCGCGGCCCGCGGCCCGACGACCTTGCCTCGGGGCCGCGTTCCATCGGGCGAAAACACCATCGCGGATCCGATACAATTCCCATGGAAGACCGGCGGCAGGCGGCGCGTTCAGTCGGGCCGTGCCGCAGGCTCGCCTTGCGTTTCTTACAACCGATTCGGGAGCCCGCTCGATGAGACGATCGAACCGAGTTCGCATCCTAAAGCTCGCCGCTCTGCTCACGCCCGCGGCGTTTGTGCCCAGTTGCATCGGCACGCTCGCGGCCTCGCTCGACCAGCTCATCGCACCGAGCGCGTTTCAAAACGCGCTCTCGCTGCCGTACGGCGTTTTTCGCAGTTTTCTACAGATCGTCGGACTCTTCTAGATGAACGGTCGCTGATCCCGCCATGCCTTCGCTGCGTGTCACCACTGCCGACGGCGTCAAGTCGCTGACGATCACTGCGGCGCCGATCACGGTCGGTCGCTCCGAGTCGTGCGACATCATCCTGCGCGCCGACGGCGAGGTCTCGCGCGAACACGCCAGCATCTGGCTCGACGAGCGCGGCGTGGTCATGGTCACCGACCGCGACTCCAAGAACGGCACGCGCGTCGACGACGGCCCGCCCTTTCGCGGCGGCACCTATCCCGCGCGGCGCCGTGTGCGCATCGGCGAACACCTGATCGACCTCTTCGACGTCACGCGCACCGATGATTCGCCCGGCCCGGTGCGGTTTGTGAACGCACCGGAGGAAGTCCCCGGCGGAAACACGCAGTATTTCGCCTCGACCCGCCGGCCCGACCTCACCAATCAGCAGCGTCTCAACGCCCTGATCGCGCTGACCGAGCGCATCGGCGGCGTATTCGAAAAATCGGTCATGCTCGAACAAGCGCTCGACGCCTGCATCGAATCGCTGGGCTTCGAGCGCGGCCTGCTGGTGCTCAAGTCGCAGCGCGGCGAGCCCGAGCAGCCGATCGCGCGCAACATGGCCCGCGACGAAACCGGCGCCTTCCGCGTCAGTCGCACGCTCATCAACCGCGCGCTGATGGACGGCGAGCGTGCCGTCGTAAACAACCCCGCCACCGATCTCGTCAACAACCTGAGCGAGAGCCTCGTCCGCTTTCCGATCTGCTCGGCACTCTGCGTGCCGATCATGCACCGCAACGAAATTCTCGGCGTGATCTACGGCGACCGCGTTACGCGGGCAAAGTCGCATTACGAGAGCGATGACGTCGATTTTTTGGCCGCGATCGCGCAGCAGGTCGGCGTCGGCATCGCCAATCAGCGGTTGCTCGCCGAGCATGTGAAGAACCAGAAGTTCGTCGCCGCACTCGAGCAGGCGCGCACCATTCAGCGCCGGCTGCTGCCCAGCGCGCCGCTGCGCCAGGGTCGCGTGACGGTCGAGGGATACAACCAGGCCTCGGCCCTGGTCGGGGGAGACTATTACGACTACTTCCCGCTCAATGACCGGTCGATCGGCATGGTCATCGCCGACGTCAGCGGTCACGGTCTGCCCGCCGCGCTGCTGATGGCCAATTTTCAGGCCGCCGTCCGCGCGGCGTTGACCGAAGACGTTTCGTTGCCCGACGTGGCGGCCCGCATTAATCGGCTCATGCTCCGCAACACCGCCAACGGGCTGTTCATCACCGCGTTGCTGGGGCGAATCGACGCCCACACGGGCGAGTTTGAGTATGTCAGCGCCGGGCACCCCGGGCCGCTCCTGCTCTCCGCGTCGGGCACAAAGTCGCTCGCCGACGACGAGACCTGCAACGCACTGCCTTTCGGCATTT
>JALHOX010000215.1 GCA_022842805.1 Phycisphaerae bacterium
TATGGCGGTCAGGCGGCGTCGGTGAAGCCGCTGGCGAAACTGCTGGACGAACTTTCCAAGCCGCCGAAGGTCATCGGGGACAATTCGGCGTATGAGGAAATCGCGCGGCGGATCAAGTTTGACGGGTTGGCGACGATGCTGTCGGACATCGAGCGGCATCTTCGGGCGCGCGCTGCTGGCCCGCCCGAAGCCGGCGCGCTAACTCTCAGTGAAACCGATTTGTTCGATCGCATGTTTCGTCAGCGTGAACTGACGCAGGCGGGCGATGTCGAGTATTGCAGACTTCTGACGGAGGTCGATATCCGCATTCCTCCTCTCGTGCGTGCTGGCGACAAAGTTGTGATCATGGTTGAGCATCTGCGCGACTCTCAAGTGCGGCGCTGGATCCGATTCTGGATTAATCCGGCCGCGGGATCGCCCATCGCGATTCATCAGGCCCTGTGGCAGTACCCCGGCCCGTATTCGATGTTCTGCGCGATCGACCTGCCGATCGGCGATCACCAGTTCCCTTTCGAAGTCACGCAAAAGGTCGCGCCGCGGTACACCGAAAAGGAGCCGGACGATGCAACATACGTAACGCTGCTTTCAAACCTGACTCGCAGCGTTCGCGTGGTCGAGCCCTCGGCTTTTGACCAGTTGATGGAAGCGGCGCTGGCTGACCTGATCGACCTGCCGGTCTGGGCCGACCACGTCGTAAATCGCCCCGAGTTGCTCGTGCGGTTGAAGAAGCCATGTCCGCTGGACGGCACCCTCGCGTTTGACCTGAAGGACGGGGAACGGCGCCGCCCGATCGGCGCGATCGATCTGGCGGCCGGACAGGGGCTGCCGCTTGCCGCGCGGTTCAAGTCGTCGGATTTCCACGAGAGTTCCGCAATCACGCTTTGGGCCCGTTTCACGCCGGCGGCAAATGTTCTTGCTGCATCGGGCGAGGCGTTTGCTCCTCGCGAATACGGTCCATTTCGTCCGACGGCTGTGCGAACGTTGCGGGTTCGCAAAGTGTTGCTCGCGGAGCTTCCCGGCAGCTAGTCGTGCGGCGATGGAGGGAGCTGACGAGCGATGCTGCAGATCACATGGCAGTTGCTGCAATTCGCCGCACTCTTATTGCTGACGTTCGCGGCGTATGGGTGGTACCGCCGCGGCCGGCGCGTGGGCGAGGGGCCGCACTGCGCGAAGTGCGACTATGACCTCTCGGATGGGGAGCGCGATCGTTGTCCCGAGTGTGGCGCGCTCCTGGGCGAAAACGGCGCGGTTGCGCGAGGTGCGCTCGAACGGCCGATCGGGCGCGCGATTGTCGCGACAGTGTGCGCCATCGGGGCCGTTTCGGCCGGCGGCTCTGCTTTTTGGCAATACGCATTCACGACGCAAGCGGCAAGCGCGAAATCGATCGCAAAACTACTCGACAATCTGGCCCGCGCGGATCGTCCGGACGACACGCCGGAGAATTCGGCGTATGTCGAAATCCTGCGACGTGCCGAGGCGCGAGGGTGGAAGGCGCTTGCTCCCGAGCTGGAGCGACACATGCTTTCGAGATTGGCGGCTTCACCCGAAACGGGGTGGATCTCCATAAACGAGAGCGGTCTGATGCGCGGCGCGTTTCATCGCGGCGATCTCTCGCCCCGGGCCGAGGAAGCGGTCGCAGGGCACTACGTCATATTGAGCATCCGGGTGCCTCCCGTGGTCCGCGCCGGCGATCAAGTTGAGGTCTATCTTGACCATCAATACTCGACGGGCAACGGTTGGGTGCGATACGAAGTGACGCCGAGATCGCCGGAGTTGCGGCCATTTCGCTTCGCTGCCCGGCTGAAAGATCGGCAACCTGAGTTTTTCATGGGAGTCCTGCGTCTCCAGCCCGGTCCGCACTCCATCGACTTTGAATGCAGACGCATGATCGCCGACAAATGGACTGAAAAAGAGACCGACGCGACCGACTACCGGGTGGTTCGATCCGACGCGCAATATCACGTTGACGTCTACGCCGGGAGCGAATTCGACGACGCCATGCGCGTCGCGCTTCAGAGAGTCGTGGAACTGCCGGCGTGGGCGGAGTATTCCCCCAACAACTACGACGTCTTGGTGAAGTTCTCGCGGCCGTGCCCCCTGGACGGCGAGCTCATTATCGACGTCAGAGACGGCGATCAGCGCCGCTCGCTAGGCAGCGTTCCGGTTCGCTGCGGCAGAGTGCTGTCGCTATCCGCCCGCAGCGCAGACAAATGCTTCTCGACCGGCGACAAACTTCAGATGTGGTGTCGCTTTTTGCCTGCTTCGGCAACGCTCAATTCTGCGGGCAAGCCGTTTTCACCGGTCGAATGGGGGCCGTTTTCAGTCAAGCGCGTTCGTTCACTTCGGGTCTCGCAGGTCTTGCGGCTCGAACCAACACGCAAGTAGATACAGAAATCGGTTGGCGCCGTTGATATCCACAGCCTCATCGGACCGTTCGCGTCTGGACCGCGGCATATGCCGCTGCTTGCCGGGCAAACTCGCCCAGTCTTGCGCGCGGTACTGGGTTATCGAGAATGCTGTAGTAGCGCGGCAGCCAGATCGATCTCTCCTGCTCCTCGGCCCGGAAGCGCAACCAAACGTCATCGGACCGAAGGGCCGTGATTTCGGACCATGAAAATTGGTACAACGGACGGCCGCGTTCCACCACCACGATGCCCGATGGATTAACGGCGACGAACCGCGGTCGTCCGCGGTAGAGATACACGCTGGCCTCAAGCGCGATCAGCAGCGGCGCAATCGCGCAGCAGGGGGCCGCCATGATGGAAACCACAATCGCGCCGCTCACGGCGATCGTGAGTTGCGCGATCAACAAACGAATGTGAAACGGCGTGTTCCGACCGCCCCGACCGCACACGCGCCCCAAGATGTTCCAATCGCGGCAAACGGCTTCGCCGCACTCCGGACAGCGGTGCTCGATCGGCAATCCGCGCACGGAGTAATTGCAGAATGGGCAGTTCGCGATCAACCCCGATTCGTCGGCCGGCGCAGCATCGACAGGCTCCTGCGACATGCCGCCCCCATGCAGTTTATTGCGTCTTGCCGATGATCCAATCGCAAAGCGGCTCCAGCCCCTCGATCCGCAATGAGCTGACGCTCCAAACCGGCCGACCGTCGTCGATGGATTCGCGGAGCTGATGAATCGTGTGATCGGCGCCGTCGAGGTCGCACTTGTTCACCACGAAGCCGGTCGCGATCTCGTGGATGCCGGCCTTCTGAAACTGCACCGAATCGCCCGCGCCGGGCATGAGCAGCAGCAGCACCTCATCGACCAGCTTACGCACCTCGACCTCGCTCTGGCCGACGCCGACCGTCTCGATCAAGACGATCGAGAAGCCGGCGCTCTGCAGGCAATCGGCCACCTCGCGCGTTTTCGGGGCGACGCCGCCCGCCATGCCGGCGCTGCTGAGGCTGCGGACGAAGAGCCGGGGGTCCGGCGTGTGGGTCATCATGCGCAGACGGTCGCCCAGCACCGAGCCGCCCGTCAGCGGGCTGGTGGGGTCGACCGCGACCACGCCGACGCGTCGTCCGCGCTCCACCAGCTTGTTGGCCAGCTTGCCGATGAACGTGCTCTTGCCGACGCCCGGCGCGCCGGTGACGCCGATGCGGATTGTCTTCTCCGCCGGCTTCGCCAGCGCGCCGATCTCTTTCATGCGGTCTTCGACGATCAGCGTCAGTGCCCGCGCCAGGCCGGTGGGCGTCTGGATGTTCGGCGTTTCGCGGGCCGCGTCGCGCTCGCGGCGATAGCGCTCGCTGAGCGCCCGAAACGAATCGACGATCGACTGCATCGAGGTGCCGGGGTTATAGATGCCGTCGCAGGTCTTCGAGAGCTCGGGCTTGTCTTCTTCGGGGATGATGCCGCCCACGGTCAGCGGAACGCGCGGAATGCCATGCTCGATGCAAAGCCGCCGCAGCTCGGGCATGATCGTCATGTGCGCGGCGGAAAGCAGGCTGACGCCAATCACGTCGACATCTTCCTGCATGGCGGCGTGAACGGTGCTGATGGGCGATTGCCAGAGGCCGGTGTAGATGACCTCCATGCCGGCGTCGCGCAGATTGCGGACGATCAGCTTGGCGCCGCGATCATGTCCGTCGAGGCCGATCTTGGAGATGAGCACGCGGACGGGACGGGCGTCGGGCATGGGATTCCTCGGCAAGAGCATCCGGCGCGCGAAGAGGCACCGGACCACTATCGCACAGTGTCAGGTGTCAGGTGTCAAGTGTCAGGAGTAGCGGCCGGCGGCTCGCGGGCCGACGAATCGCGAGGCGCCCGCGCGCGCACGCTAACGAAAAGGGTCACGCGTCATGTGACAAGTGTCAGGAAAAGACCCGCCACGCGAGTCTTTCCCTGACACTTCACACCTGTCCCCTGACACTGCGCCCGACGCTCGGGCCTAAGCGGATTCCTTCCGTCGCCGGCCCGGAGCGAGCAGGTCTTCCTCGCCGATGACGACCTCGCGCGTGACGCGATATTCGCCGTTTTTCTTCAGGTCGGGCAGCTCGAACATGTAGGGCAACATGAACTCTTCGACCACCGCACGCAGCGCCCGCGCGCCCGTGTCGCGCTTCTGGGCCTTCTCGGCGATCGCTCGCAGGGCGGTCTCGGTGAATTCGAGCTTGGCGTTCTCGAATTCGAACAGCTTCTGATACTGCGCCACGAGCGCGTTGCGCGGCTCCGTCAGAATGCGGATCAGCGCCGACTCGTCCAAGGGCTCCAACGGGCAGATCACCGGCAAGCGCCCGACAAACTCCGGGATCATGCCGAATTCGATCAGGTCGTCGGGCTGCACCTGCGCCAAAAGCTGCTTCAGCTCGCGCTGTTCGTCGGCCGAGCTTTGCTGCTCGTTAAAGCCGATCCGCTTCTGGCCGAGGCGCTTGCGGATGATTTTGTCCAACCCAACAAACGTGCCGCCGCAGATGAACAGGATGTTGCTCGTGTCCATCTGGATGTATTGCTGCTCGGGGTGCTTGCGGCCGCCCTGGGGCGGGATGTTGGCGACCGTGCCTTCGAGCATCTTGAGCAGAGCCTGCTGCACGCCCTCGCCCGACACGTCGCGGGTGATGCTGACGTTGTTCCAGGTCTTGCCGATTTTGTCGATTTCGTCGATGTAGATGATGCCGCGCTGGGCCGCGTCGAGGTCGTAGTCGGCGTTTTGCAGCAGCTTCAGCAGAATGTTCTCGACGTCTTCGCCGACATAGCCGGCCTCGGTCAGCGTGGTGGCGTCGCCGATGGCGAAGGGGACGTTTAGCACGCGTGCCAGCGAGCGCGCCAGCAGCGTCTTGCCGCTGCCCGTCGGGCCGATCAGCAGCACGTTGCTCTTGTCGAGTTCGACATCTTCCTCGGTCGCCGTTTCGCCGTGGGCCAGCCGCTTGTAGTGGTTGTGGACGGCGACGCTGAGGGCCCGCTTGGCCATGGTCTGGCCGACGACGTATTGCTCCAGAAATTCGAGAATTTCGCGCGGCTTCGGGATCGCCTTGAGCGGGGCGCGCGTCTTATTGTTCCGGCGGCGCTCCTCGCGGACGAGGTTGTAGCAGAGCTCGACGCACGCGGCGCAGATAAAGACGTCGTCGGCCCCCTCGACCATGGGGCCTGCTTCGCGGTGGCTTTTTCCGCAGAAGCTGCACGTGTTGAGCTTTCGGTTCTTGCCGCCGTTGGTGCTGCGCGTGCCGCTCATACAAGCCCTCATCGGGTCCGCCGAGCGCGGACCGCCTTCAACATAGGAATCGGCAGTTGGACCGGATCGGCTGTAGAAGCGATATTAGCGGGCGTTGGGGGGCGGGGCCAAGGAGAAATTGGGCTTTCGAGCCCTGCACCAAGTAGTGGGGGGCTTCGCCATGGCCTTAGTCGTCGGGCGGCCGTCGTTTTCGCTCAAAACGGGCGTTCCGATCCGGAGGAATCCTGCCCATTCCAGCCGACGGCAGGGGACTACGAGTTCGCTGCTCACCGAGCGCCGTCAAGCAGCACACGCCGACGAAAATCGGCTAGCCCGGCCCATCCGGAATCTCCGGCTCCACCAACAACGCCAGCAGATTCAACGATTCCTGCCACCCGAGATAGCACATCTCCGCCGGAATCACCGACGGCACGCCCTCTTGCACCACCGACAGATCGGTTCCGCAAAGCACCTTTCGCAGCGTCACCGTCACCGTCATCTCACCCGGGAGATTCGGATCATCGAATTTGTCCGTGTGGCGGATCCGCTCATTTGGCGTGAGTTCGAGATAGGTGACGCTGAACGAATGGCTCGACCCTGTACCAAAGTTCGTGAATGACATGCGATATCCGCCGCCGACACGTGCATCAAAGTGGAGCATGCGCCCGGTGAAGCCGTGCGGCGGTAGCCACTTGCACATCGCGTCGGGATCGAGAAACGCCTTGTAGACGCGCTCGGGAGGGGCACGGAGCACGCGGTGCAGCCGGATGGTGTGGGTAGGGGATGCCATATCGGCTCCTCTGCGCTGTTGGGCACGGTTACTGCGCAGCAATGGTACCGCCGCATTCCAATTCGACACGAATTGTCGAACACCTGCCGCAGCCGCTTGATGTGCCGTACACTTCCTTCGCTTATGGCCCCGCGCCGCGCGTTATTCATGATGCTGGCCGTTTCGCTCGGGATCGCGCAGCTTGCGGGCTGCAACGCGACCGAGCCGCAGCCGCGCATTGAGGCGCAGTTCAGCGACTGGCGCTTTGGCCAGAAGCCGGGGCGGAAGATCGAGACCGAGCATTACGAGATCTACACGACGCTGACCGACGAAGTGCTGCTCGCAACCTTTCCCGAGCTGATGGAACGCACCTTTCGCTATTACCAGCAGCAGGTGCCGCCAAAGTTTCAGCCCGAAGGGCGAATGCCGATCTACCTGTTTGAGTCGCTCAACGAGTGGGCCTATTTCACGCAGCGCTTCACCGGCCCGCGAGCGCCCATCTTTCTTCAGATTCGCAACGGCGGATATTCCGAGCGCGGCGTGACGGTGATTCAGTACGTCTCGCATCAGACGACCTTCCCGCTGATGGCCCACGAAGGGCTTCATCAGTACCTATATCACTATGTGAACCCCAAAGTGCCGGCATGGCTCAATGAGGGGCTGGCTGTGCTTTGCGAGGGGCAGCGCTGGACCGGGGCGGGCCTGCGCTCCTTCGACCCGGCCTACAACCCGAGCCGCCAAAACGTGCTCGCGGCCGCGGTGCTGCGCAACGAGTTGCTTCCGCTGGCGGAATTGCTGGAGACGAACGCCGGGCGGATCGTGGGCGAGACCAGCCGCAAAGTCGCGACGTATTACGCGCAGGTTTGGGCCTTGGTGCGCTATCTTCAGGAAGGCGACGAAGGTCGCTACGCGCCGGCCTATCGCGAAATGTGCGCAAAGCTCAGCGAGGCCGACTTTTCCACCTTTGCGCTGCGCAACAGCAACCTGACGAGCGGACGCGTGAACGCGGGCGAGGCGCTGTTTCGCAAGTTTATTACCGACGACATCGAGACCTTTGAGCAGGGCTATCGGGCGTTTTTGCGGCAGGGCCTGCTGGGGCAGGAGCCGGTCAGCCGCGCGAACGCGCGAAAAAATGGGAGAGAGATGTGAGCGAAGCCGCGACGAGTCCGACGCCGAATCCGACGATCCAGATCGACGATTTTCTGAAGGTCGATCTGCGGGTAGCCACCGTGCTGAAGGCCGAGCCGCACCCCAACGCCGACAAGCTGCTGGTGTTGCAGGTCGACCTCGGTACGGAACAGCGGCAGATTTTGGCGGGCATTCGCGCCTACTACGAGCCGGCGGCGCTGGTCGGTCGGCAGATTATCGTGGTCGCCAATCTCGCGCCCCGCGCCATGCGCGGGCTCGAAAGCCAGGGCATGCTGCTGGCGGCGAGCGACGCGGG
>JALHOX010000216.1 GCA_022842805.1 Phycisphaerae bacterium
TGTCTGCAAGACGCGGATGCGACGCACGAAGCGCGGGTGCGCTACAACCTGGGCAACTGCGACTATCAGGAGGCGCTGGCGCTGCTGCGTCCGCCCGCGCCGACTTCGCAGGACGTGGTGGCGACGATCGGCGAGGGAGAGCAGAAGGGTCCGAGCCTGGAGGCGATCTATGAGCATCTGGATCGCGCCATCGAGCAATATCGCGATGTGATTCGCCTCGACGCCGATCACGCCAACGCACGGGCCAATCTGGAGCTGGCGCGAAAGCTCAAGCGCGAGTTGAAAGAGCAATCGACATCGCAGCCCAGCTCTCAGCCGCAACAACAACAGAATCAGCAGAACCAGAACGACAACTCGTCGCAGGAAGAGAACCAGAACGGGCAGCAGCAAAACTCCAACGGCGGCAAGCAGGATCAGCAAAACGCCAACAGCGACAGCCAAAACTCCAACGGCAGCGAGCAGCAGCAGTCGCAGCAGAACGACACCGGCAACGAAAACGGCGACCAGCAGCAGGACCAGCAGAGCCAGTCGGGCCAGCCCAACGGAAACGAAAACCGCAACGAGAACTCCGCCGCCAACGGCAACGGCAGCCAGCAATGCGAGACCGGCGACAGCGAAAACGGCAACGCCGACAAGACGCCGCAGCAGCAGCCGGGGGATGAGCAGAACGAGCAGCAGAACGGCAACGGCAACGCGAATTCATCGTCGCCGGTCGATTCGAAAGATTTTCAGAAGAAGGATGCGAGCCAATCGCCCGAAGCGGGCGAGCCGAGCGAGGGCAAGGAGCAGGTGCTGACGCCGCAGGAGACGCAGCGTCTGTTGCAGCTCATCCGCGATCGCGAAAAGGCGCGGCGCGAGGCGATTCGCCAGAGTCAGCGGATGCGTCAGCCGCCGGTGAAGAAGGATTGGTGATGGCGGTCCGCGCGGGGCGGGGCCGCTATCGGTGCGATGCGCGGAGGGTGTCGGCGATGAGGTCGCAGACGCGTTCGGCGGGGTTCACTTCGCAGCGTAGTTGAGCGCAGACGGACTCGATGTCGGCGAGCATCGACGCACGCCGCGCATCGTCGCGCAGAATGTCGAGCGCGTCGCGGGCCGGGCCGGTGATGTCGCGGACGATGGGCATGTATTCGGGCACGATGCGGCGATCGGCGAGGATGTTGACGAGCGAGAGGTGCGCGGTGCGCACGACGAAGCGGCCGCCGAGGGGGTAGAGCTCGCGCAGCGGCGAGCCGACGTCGTACAGCACGACCATGGGCTTGCGATGGAGCGCGACTTCGAGGGTGGCGGTGCCGGATGTGACGAGGGCGAGATCGCACCATTCGAGCAGGCCGGACAGATTTTCGGTCACCAGTTCCCATCGCACATCCGGAGCCGGCGCGAGTTTGGCGACGATATCGCGAATGGCGGCTTCGCGGCGTGGCGAGGAGCAGGAGACGCGGAAATCGATCGGCCGCGCGGATTGACTGACCATCTGCCGCGCGACGCGGAAGAGGAGCGGCAACATGCGGGCGATGACGCCGGAGCGCGAGCCGGGCAGCAGCGCGACGCGATGCGCGCCGGAGGCGGCGGGCGCGAGAGGCGTCGGCGGCGGTTCATGGGCGACGGCATAGGCGAGCGGGTGGCCGACGAAGGTCGCGTTAACGCCGGCGCCGCGCAGCCAGGCCTCTTCAAAGGGCAGGATGCAGGCGACGCGGTCGCAGTATTTGGCGAGCTTGCGGTTGCGGCCGGGGCGCGAGGCCCAGGTTTGCGGCGCGATGTAGTAAACGACGGGCAGGCCGCGCTGTCGGGCACGAGCCGCCATCGGCAAATGCAGCGCCGTGGAGTCCATGACGATGACCGCGTCGGGGCGATTCGCCTGCCACTCTTTGGCGGCGGTGCTGAGGGCGCTCCAGCCGCGGCCGATGAGTTTGAAGACGCCGGTGAGCATGGCGGCGTGTTGGGTGAGGTCGGCGAGCGGGCGCACACCGGCGGCCTGCATGCGCGGGCCGGCGAAGCCGACCAGTTCTACGCCGGGCCAGCGGCGCTGGGCGGCGCGGGCCCACTCGGCGCCGTAGCGGTCGGCGGAGTCTTCGGCAACGGAGATGAAGAGGCGTCGCGGGGATTGGCTCATGGGGACGGCGCGCGTTGGGGCCGCGGGCGTTGGCTATGCGCGGGCAGCGCGGGCCGCATTCGGTCGGAGATGCGCAGGTTCACGACTTGGCCTCCGGCGCCTCGCCGACGGGCCGCGAATCGAGGAAGGCGCGCAGGATGGCGAGCGCGGCGAAGCTGTCGCGAAGGTCGCCGCGACGGCCGCGGGGGACGCCGGCTTCCTCCATCAGGGCATCGGCCTGAAACGAGGAGAGGCGTTCGTCAAAAAGCACCACGTCGCGGCGGGCCTGTTCGGGACCGGGGGCGTCTTCGAGTACTTTGGCGAAGCGGCGCGAGTAGCGCGTTTGCGGGCTGTCGGTGCCGTCCATGTTCAGCGGCAGGCCCACGACGAACCCGGCCGGCGCGTATTCGGCGGCGACGGCGAGGACGGCGGCGGCGTTGGCGGCGTGAGACTGCTCAGCACGCACCGTTGCGACCGGCGAGGCCGTACGCCCTGCCGCGTCAGAGACGGCGACGCCGATCCGCTTGGATCCGTAATCGATTCCGACCCATCGAGCCATCCCGCGTACAATACTGGAGCAGAGGCGTTCGCGGGCGCTGCAGCGGGCCCGACGGGCGAATGAGCTGCAAAGAGGTGCGACGGATGTACAGTCGAATCCATGTGGTTCTGGCGGCGGCGTTCGTGCTGAGTCTGTTGGCGAGCGGCTGTCAGCAGCCCGATCGGCGGGTTTATTCGTATAAGAATCGCGATGCGGACGCGGCGCTCTATCAGGCCGACTCGGAGGTGCAAAAGGCATTTCGGCTCGCGCGGCGCTACGCCGGCAGCCGCGCGGCCAGTTCGTTGGACCTGGCGGAGCGTGAGGCGCGGCACGGGCTGGTGACGGCGGGCGAGGCGGTGGATGAATACGAGGAGTCGGACGACGACGACCGGGAGCGGGATGAAGCGATCGAGTGATTCGCCCGCCGGGGGGTGACGCGGGACTTTGCGAGCCGCGGGCCGCTACTTGACGGGTGCGGGGCCGTAGTATGATCCTCGGCTCGGCGATCGCGATGTACCGACGACTGACGCTTGCGCGGCCCGCCCGGGTCGCGTGGAAGAAGGCGAGATGGCCAGAAGACGCAAGAAGCTCGGCGAAATCCTCGTAGGCTGGGGAATCATCACGCAGACGGCGCTGGATGATGCGCTGGCCTATGCCCAGCAGCATCAGAAGCGGATCGGCGAAGCGCTGGTGGAGCTGGAGCTGGCGACCGACGACGACGTCACCAAGGCGCTCGCGACGCAGTTTGACCTGGAGTACGTCGACCTCAACAAAAACGTGCAGGTGCCGCCGATCATTCGCGAGTACGACCGCAAATTGATCGAGCGCGAAAAGTTCCTGCCGATGAGCAAAGAGGGCAATCGACTCAAGATCATCATCTCCGACCCGCTCGACCTGGAACTGCTCGATAAGCTGCGCTTCCGCCTCGGCGTGGAGTTGGAGTGCGCCCTGGCGCCGCTGTCGAAGATTCAGAACTTCATCGACAGCATTCTGAACAAGGGCGTCAGCAAGGACTCGATGGACCAGGTCATGCGGGATATCTCCGTCGACCTGGAGGCCAAAGAGAAAGACACCGGTGTGAAGAAGGGGTCGCTGGTCAAGGAAGACCCCGACGCGCCGGTCATCAAGCTGATCAACCTCCTGATCGACGAAGCCGTGCGGCAGCGCGCCAGCGATATTCACATCGAGCCGATGGCCAATCGCGTCCGCGTGCGCTATCGCATCGACGGCGTCTGCGTCGAGCGCGACAACATTCCCAAGAGCATGCAAGGCTCGGTGCTCAGCCGTCTGAAGATCATGGCCGGCATCGACATCGCCGAGAAGCGCCTGCCGCAGGACGGTCGCATCAAGAAGATCGTCGGCAACGGCAAGATCGACTTCCGCGTCAGCTCTTGCCCGGCCTATCACGGCGAGAGCGTGGTGCTGCGTATTCTGCGGCCGGACTCGGTGAAGGTGGGCGTGACGGGTCTGGGGCTCGAGCAGGAGCAGTTCGACAAGTTCAACGAGATCATCCGTCAGCCCAACGGCATTTTTCTGGTGACCGGGCCGACCGGCTCGGGCAAGACGACGACGCTCTACGCCGCCCTGCAGGAATTGAACCGGCCCGACAAGAAGATCATCACCGCCGAAGACCCGGTCGAATACAACTTTCCGGGCATGAACCAGTGCCAGGTGCGCGAAGACATCGGGCTGTCGTTCGCGAAGATTCTGCGCGCCATGCTGCGTCAGGCGCCGAACATCATTCTGGTGGGCGAAATTCGAGACCGCGAGGTCGGCGAAGTCGCGATTCAGGCGGCGCTCACGGGTCACCTGGTGTTCAGCACGCTGCACACCAACGACGCTCCGGCGGCGGTGACCCGCCTGATCGACATGGGCATCAAGCCGTTTCTGGTGGCGTCGTCGATTCAGGCGATCCTGGCCCAGCGACTGGTGCGCGTGATCTGCAAAGAGTGCAAGGAAATCGACCCGAACCCCGACCGCTTCACGATGAAGCTCTGCGGCATCACGGACAAAGACCTCGAAGGTCACCACATTTATCGCGGCGCGGGCTGCAACCGCTGCAATGGCGCGGGGTATCGAGGTCGTCAGGGCATCTTCGAGCTGCTGGAAATGAACGCCGAGCTGCGCGAGCTGTCGTTCCACAGCGCCTCGGCCTCGCAGCTGCGCAAAGCCGCGCGGGCGACCGGAATGAGAACGCTGCTGGATGACGGAAAAGCCAAGATTTTGCGCGGCATGACCACGCCGGAAGAGATCGCCCGCATCGCGCAGATGGAAGGCGTCGTGGTCGAGGATTAGCGGCGGGCGCGCGATGAACGTCGGGAATTCGTAGTTCGTCGGCCTGCGAACCGCAGGCCGCTGCAAGACCGAGCCGGCCGCGATCGGGCGCGCCGCCGATTTGAAGAAGGATCGACTCGTGGCAACTGTTCATATTGACCGTCTGCTGGAGACCTGCATCCGCGTGGGCGGGTCGGATATTCACCTGCACGTCGGCCGCGCGCCCGTGATTCGGATGCACGGACACCTGCGCAGCCTCGAGACCAAGACGCTCGAGCCCGACGATACGGTCGCGCTGATGAAGTCGATCACGCCCGAGCGCAACCAGCAGGAATTTCAGGAAGAGGGCGGAACCGACTTCGGTTTCGCCTTCGGCGACAAGGCCCGCTTTCGCGTGGCGGTCTTTCGCCAGAAGGGCAATGTGTCGCTCGTCTTGCGGCAGATTCCCAACAAGATCCTGAATTTTGAGCAGATCGGGCTGCCGAAGGCCGTGCAGGCGCTCTGCCATCGGCCGCGCGGTCTCTTTCTCGTCACCGGTCCGACCGGGTCGGGCAAGACCACCACGCTGGCCTGCATGATCAACTACATCAACGAAGTCATCGACCACCACATCATCACGGTCGAAGACCCGATCGAGTATTACCACGTCCACAAAAAATCGTGCGTATCGCAGCGCGAGGTGGGCGTCGACGTGCCGACCTTCGCCGAGGCCCTGCGCCGCGCACTGCGTATGGACCCGGACGTGATTCTGGTCGGCGAAATGCGCGACCTGGAAACGATCAGCTCCGCCATCGCCGCGGCCGAGACGGGCCACCTGGTCTTCGGCACGCTGCACACCACCGGCGCTCAGGGCACCATCAACCGCATCATCGACGCCTTTCCGACCAACCAGCAGGAACAGATCCGCGTGCAGCTCAGCACGACGATGCTGGCCGTGCTGTCGCAGACGCTGGTGCCGACGGTCGACGGCCAGGGCCGCCGCGCCGCCTATGAGTTCATGGTCTGCACGCCCGCGATTCAAAACCTGATCCGCGAAAACAAGACCTACCGCATCGACAGCGCCATTCAGACCGGCAAAAAGTACGGCATGCAGCTTCTCGATGATCACCTGTTCTATCTGTACGAGAGCGGTCAGTGCCCGCCGCAGGAGTGCCTCGACCGCTCGCGCGCCCCGGGCGAATTCAAGAAGCGAATCGAAGAACACCGCAAGGGCATGACCGGCGACCTGCTGCTCAAGACCGACGACGATCAACTGATGGATGACGCGAAGGAGTAGCGTTGGCGAGGCCGAAGGAGAACGCGAGCCAGGCGAACGAAGCGAAGGCGGGGCCGGGCCAGATCACCGACCCGCGCGTCGTGATCTCCGTTCGCGATCTCGTCGTGCGCTTCGAGGCCGCCGACGGGTCGCAATCCACCGTTCTCCGCGGCGTCACCTTTGATGTTCATCAGGGCGAAACGCTGGTGATCATGGGCGGTTCGGGTTGCGGAAAGAGCACGCTGCTCAACTGCCTGATCCGCGAGATCAAGCCCGCCGAGGGCACCATCCTCTACAACCTGCCCGACGTGGGAGAGGTCAATCTTTGCGAGGCCGACTCCAAGACGATCAACCGCTTGCGGATGCGGATCGGCATCCTGTTTCAATCCGGCGCGCTGTTCAGCTCGTTGACGGTCGCCGAGAACATCGCCTTGCCGCTGCGTGAGCACTCCTATGTCGACCCCGCGATCATCGACATCGTGGTGGCGATGAAGCTGCAGCAGGTGCAGATGCTGGCCCATCGCGACAAACTCCCGTCGCAGCTTTCGGGCGGACAGAAGAAGCGGGCCGGACTGGCCCGCGCGTTGGCGCTCGACCCTGAAGTGCTCTTTTACGACGAGCCCAGCGCCGGCCTCGATCCCGTCCGCAGCACGACGATCGACGAGTTGATGATGGACCTTTCGCAAAAGCTGCAGGTGACCTCGATCGTCGTCACGCACGAGATGGACTCGGCCTTTCGCATCGCCGACCGCATGGTGATGCTGCACGAAGGTCGCGTGCTGAAGATCGGCCCGCGCTCCGAATTTGAAGCGCTCCGCAACGCCAACCCGGCCACGCTCGCGGACGAAGATGAACAGATCATGCACCAGTTTCTGAACGGCTCGAACGAGGGTCCGCTGACCCGCGGCGAGGGGCTGGACGATTACGAGCGAATTCTGCACCAGACGGTGAGCCGCCGCCGCTGAACGACTGTCGGGCGCGATCCGAGCGCCGCCCCGGCCCGCCGTCTCGCGGGAGGCGAATCTACCGGTGAATGTCTGAGAGATTCGGCCTCGCGGCGTCCAATAAGGGCCGATTTCCGCCACATTTTTTCGCTTCGGGCCTCGGTCCGGCCCCGGTTGCGGCTATCTTCATCGACTCGGGAATAGCCCATTCCCGCAGTTGGTTCTGGATCGAGTAGACAACAAGTCCAGCCGATCTCGCGACAGTTTCATCGCTCGTTCGAGCTATCGCCCCCAGGGTCCGGCCGATGTCACGCGGCCCGAAGGGCATCGCCGCATCGGCATTCGGAGACGCAACGTCATGAACAGGTGCAGGAAGCCCGGTTTCACGCTGATCGAGTTGCTGGTCGTGGTGGCGATCATCGCGCTGCTGATCTCGATTCTGATTCCCTCGCTGCAAGGGGCGAAGGAGCAGGCGAAACGCGCGTACTGTCTGGCGAATTTGAAGACGTTGGCGACCGGGTTGCAGGCCTATGCCAGCACCGACGAGCGCGAACATACGGCGCCGGTTCAGCGGGTGTGGGCCGATAGCGCGATCCCGATCGGTCCGCCGACCTACTTCTACATTTCCTGGTGGACCTGGGGCGGGCGCGACGCGGTCGAGGCGTGGCCGCTGAGCGTCGGCGTCAACACGATGTTCGTCCGTCGCTTCAGCCCCGAGGGCGTCGCCGAAAACAACGGACCCTCGGGCGCCTGGAACTTC
>JALHOX010000217.1 GCA_022842805.1 Phycisphaerae bacterium
TCGATGCACAGCTCGTCGTTCGGCTCGCGATAGTCGATCGTGCCGCTGATGGCGGCGTGCATCTTCGCCCCGCCCAGGTCCTCACTGCTCACTTCCTGCCCGATCGCGGCCTTCACCAGCGCCGGACCCGCGAGATAGAGACCGCTGCCTTCGGTCATCAGCAGCGTGTCGCACATCACCGGCAGATAGCCGCCACCCGCCACGCAATTGCCCATGATGGCGGCGAATTGGGGGATGCCGCGGGCGCTGATGCGCGCGTTGTTGAAGAAGATGCGGCCGAAGTCGTCTTCGTCGGGGAAAATCTCGTCCTGCATGGGCAAAAACACGCCCGCGGAGTCGACCAGGTAGAGAATCGGCAGGTGGTTCTCATAGGCGAAGCGCTGAGCGCGGAGCACCTTCTTGCAGGTCGCGGGGAAAAACGCACCCGCTTTCACCGTTGCGTCATTGGCGACGATCACGCACAGGCGGCCGCGAACGCGCCCGAGCCCCACAACCACACCCGCCGCAGGCACGCCGCCCGCCTCTTCGTACATGCCGTCGGCGGCCCAGAGACCGAGCTCAAAGAAGGAGGATTGCGAAACCGCAGCGCCAGGACGAAGCGACGTAGTAGCCGATTCAGCGGGAGCGGCGTCTTTTTCGCGCTTGCTCTTGTGTCCGTCCTGCGGCCCCGTGAGCGGCTTGCGCCCATCGCGATCGATCAGCAGGTCGATGCGTTCGCGGGCGGTCAGCCGCCCGTGGCGATGCTGACGCTCAATGCCTTTCGGGCCGCCGCCTTCGCGGATCTTGGCCTCGCGCTTTTCGAATTCTGCGCGCAGAATGGCCAGCGCGTCGGCGCTGGCGGCGGGGGCCTGCCCCGCGTGCGTGGCGGCGGGATGGGCGGCGGTGTCGGCGGTGTCGGCGGTGTCGGATTTGGTCTTCATGGTGCGACCGATTATCGCGGGGCCGGCGCGCCATCGGCAAGCCGCGATTCGGCTTGCTACACTTTTCGCGTGAACTCTCCCGCGACTGGGTACCAGGCGTCGCTCGGCGAATTTCTCGACTGGCTGCACTGCGGGGCGGCGCTCATCCATCGTTCGGGCCGCGTCATCCGCGTAAACGACCGCCTCGCGGAGCTGATGCAAACCGAGCCGCAGGCCCTGCGCGGGGCGGAGTTGCACTCGCTTTACGCACGGCCCGAGGACCAGGCGTCGCTGCACGAAATCCTGGCGGGGTTCGATGCCCCGCGCGAGCGCGAGTTCTATCTGCCCCTGCCCGATGGCCGGCGCTTGCCGGTGATCGCGTCGGGCCGGCGTCTGCCCGTGGCCGCCGATGGCGACGTGCGCCTGGTCACGTTCATGGACCTCAGCGGGCAAAAACGCGCTGAGCAGCGGGCCCGCGAACAGTATCAGGCCGTCCTACGGCTCAGCGACACGCTGCTCTCCCAGGCGCTGGCCTTGAACGAAAAGTCGCAGGCGCTCGCCGGCGAGCTGGCGGCGGCGAACATGGACTCGATCTACATGCTCGCCATGGCCAGCGAAGCCAAGGACACCGACACCGGGCTGCATATTCGTCGCATTCAATTCTTCACCGAGGCGCTCGCCCGCGCCATCGGCGTAGAGCCGGCCCTCGCGGAGAAAATGGGCTACTCGGCCGTGCTGCACGACGTCGGCAAGCTGCTCGTGCCCGACGAAGTGTTGAAAAAACCCGGCCCGCTCACGGATGAAGAGCGCCGCACCATGGAGCTCCACACGATCGCCGGCGAAAGCATGCTCAGCAATCGCCCCTTTTTCGACATCGCCCGCCAGATCGCACGCAGCCACCATGAGAACTGGAATGGCGACGGTTACCCCGATCGGCTGGCGGGCGAAGAAATTCCACTGGCCGCCCGCATCGTCCGCGTCGTCGACGCCTTCGACGCGCTCGCTTCGGACAGGGTCTACAAAGACGCCATGAGCGAGCGCGACTCGCTTAAGGCCGTCGTCGCCGCCGCCGGCGCCGACTTCGACCCGGCCCTCGTGCCAATCTTCCAAACGTTGGTGATCGACGGACGGGTGGCGGCGGTGCGTTCGGCGGTACACGAGGCGCTCGAGACCGGCGATTGGACCGCGGTCCGCAAGCTGATCGACGCGATCGTCCCCGTCACGTCGCAGCAATCGGATCGCGCCGGCTAGCGATTACGCACGTTCGATTCGTGCCTTCGCCGCGTCGATCAGCGCGACAGCGGCGCGGCGGGCGGAGTTCGCAGAGGCCGCCTCGCCGGACATTTGCGCCGCGACGATGGCGCCGTCGACGAGCAGGGCGAGCTGCTCCGCGAGCGCCGCCGCATGCGGCAGTTTCGCGGCCCGCGCCATCTCGGCGAAGAACGCGCGCAGCTTCAGCTTCGTCGACCAGCACGCCTGCCGCACGCCCGCGTCGGCCGATTCGTGACTGGCTTTGATGAATGCGCAGCCTGCGAAATCGGGCATTTCAAACCATTTTCGCAGGATGTCGAAGATCGCCAACATGCGGTCGATCGGCGCGTTTGGCGCCGCCGCCAGCTCCGCGGCAAACCACGAATCCCAAAGCCGCTCGCGCTCCGCCACATACGCATTCACCAAGCCGGCCTTTGAGCCGAAATGCTGATAGAGCGAGGCTTTGGCGACGTCCGACTCCGCCAGCAGACGGTCGATGCCCGTCGCGCCGATCCCATCTCGATAAAAGCGAGCCACCGCCGCGGCGAGCAGGCGATCACGAGGCGGCGCCGTGGCGGTCGGACGTTTGCTGTTTCTTCGACGCGACATCGTTAATCAACTCGTCTCGGGCCCGCGCGATCGCTTTCAGCGTCATCGCACCGGTGTTCGGGGCGGTGTTCCGCGGCGGCCCGCGACATGCGGGCCGGTGACAGAAATTCTCGAGCGCACACCCGCGTGCCGCTACTTCACCCGCTTCGTCATGAACTCGCGGATCTTCGCCGCGATCGTCACGCCGTCTTCCTCCAGCGCGAAGTGACCGGTGTCCAGAAGATGAAAATCGACATTCTTCAAATCACGCAAATAGGGCTGCGCGCCGGCGGCCGGGAAGATCTGGTCGTTCTTGCCCCAGACGATCAGCGTCGGCGGCTGCTTCTCGCGGAAGAATGCCTGCCACTGCGGGTAGAGCGGCGGATTGGTGCCGTAGCTGTAGAAGAGCTCGAGCTGAATCTTGTCGTTGCCCGGCCGGTCGAGCAGCGCCTGGTCGAGCGTCCAGGCGTCGGGGCTGATGGTCGAGGCGTCGCGCACGCCGTGGGTGTATTGCCACTTGGTCGCGTCGAGCTTGAAGAAGCCGCGCAGCGGAGCGGCGTTGGCCTCGCTTTTGTCGGCCCAATACGCCTTGATCGGCTTCCAGAAGTCGTTGTCGAGCCCTTCGTCATAGGCGTTGCCGTTCTGCACGATCAGTCCGCGAACGCGCTCCGGCCGCGCGGTCATGAGCCGATAGCCGACCGGCGCGCCGTAGTCCTGCACATAGAGCACATAGCTGGTCAGGCCGACCTTGTCGGTGAACTGTTCGACGACGCGGGCGAGGTTGTCGAAGCTGTAGTCAAACGTGTCCATCGCCGGCATGTCGCTCTGGCCGAATCCCGGATAGTCGGGCGCCACCAGGTGGAACTTGTCCGCCAGCGCAGGAATCAGATTGCGAAACATCTGGGAGGACGTGGGAAAGCCATGCAGCAGCAGGATCGTGGGCGCGTCGGGCCGGCCCGCTTCACGATAAAAGACGTTGACGCCGCCGACGTCGACCGTCCGGTAGCGCACCTGCTCGGGTTTGGCCGGCTGGCTGTCGACCGCGGCCGCGACAATCGCCTCAGGCGACGGCGAGTCGGCGAGCAGGGGGGCGTGCAGGCTGGTCATGACCAGCGCACCGGCGCTGGCGAAGAGGGCGGAGCGGACGGAGCGGGTTCGGCGGGGCATCGTCTTAGTCCTTTTTGCGAAAGCGGCTCGCGGCGACCGGCCCCGCGGCGGATTGCCGCAAAATAGACCGATCTGTCTATATGATGTCCCGGCGGATACGCGGGTTTCAGGTTGGACCCAGATTTCTCGCGGACTGCACAAAGGGGAGATGGAACGGGGTGATGAACCGTGCCGGTCAGAGTGGGCCCGCGAACCGGATTCCGGCGATCTGCAAATTCTCAGATCAGGCGTTACCGATGATCATTCTGGATCGAATGCGCCCACGGGTCCAAGGAGGCAGCCAGCGGGCGTATCGAACGAGATCGCCTTCGGCGTAGAGATATCCGCCACCCCCGTAGTTGTACGGTCGGTAGTCCATACCTTCGTGCGACGGCGCCGCATTGAGCTCGGCGAGTAACGCGTCGTACGCTTTGGCCTCGTCGAACCCCGGATGCGCGCGGGTCTCGGATCGGAGACGCCGAAGAAAAGACTCTCGCGTCACGGTGGCCCACAGCCGCCCCTCGCGTCGGCACGCGGCCGTAACGTCCATCGCGAGATCGATCGGTAGATCCTGCGCGGGTCGCACGGGAACGGTCTGACGCTCCGTCACCGTGATCGTGATCGCGCCGTCAAGGCATCGAAGGCGGACGCGCGCAAGTTGCCGCGTGAACGGAACGCGGGATCGCGATCCGGAGCCGTACGACAAGATTCCGCGCGGATCAGCGGTCAGGTAACGACAGATTTCGCGAAACGCCGTCGGAGCGTCAAATCGCTTGCGACGGGTGGTCGCCGTAGGCAACCAATCGACGAGATCGGATTCGCGAAGCACAAACGAGTCGCCGTCGCGCTGCCGGGCCTCGTCGATGAGGTCCTTGACCATGCACCGCGCCTCCAGAGGTCGATAGGGCAGCGTGCGAATGGCGGGCCGAAACCAGTTGATCAGTCGGCGAAGGCGACCGCCGAGGGTGGCCTGTCGACGCTCCATATAGGCCGACAGGACGGGCGTTCCGTGCCGGAGAATTGCCTGAACGTCCTCGACGTTAATCTCTGCGCAGAGTGCGGTGGCGTCGACCGAGACCGATCGAAGGAGCCGCGCCCCGGGGGATTCGGCATCTCTCAAAAGAAAATAGACCAGGCTCGGCGTATCCACCGCTCCAAAATCGCGCGAGCGACTCAGCTCATTCGCTGGTCGAAGGGCCGCCTGCAACGACTCGGTGATCGGCAAACCGAGATTGACCGGCAATTCCGCCGAGTCGTGGACGACGGGCTCTTGCAGCCGCCATTGCCGAGTTGCATCGCGAAGAATCTGCTTCGACACGCCGAACGCCGCCAGCACAAACGCGCCAAAATCCGACTCGGATCGCGCGCGAAGCTCGCTCAGGACGTGGACCGGCGCGACGGCCGCATGGCCGGCCCGCGCCGCGAGTCGCGCCGCGTCTTGCACGATCTGAGTTGCTTGCGGACGCCAGTACAGTTCCATCATCCAACCCCATGGCGATCAACCATTCACTGTAGCAGCCAACCCACCTCGTTTCGATACAATCCAATGACGTATGGGTGAAGGCGAAGCCAATCCGGTTCGGTTTACGCGGGCTGCATTTGAGCAACTCGTCGCTGACGGCGCCGTCGGTGAGGACGAACGCTTGGAGTTGATCGAGGGAGCGATCGTTACGATGTCGCCAGTCGGACCTCCCCATCGGGCCATCGTGCAGGCACTGAATCGGTGGTTCTCGCGAAACCTTCCGGCGGAATACGAATGCCAGGTTCAGGATCCGATCGCGCTCTCTGAAGCAACGGAGCCTCAGCCCGACATCGCGATCGTCCGTTTTCGCGAGGACGAGTACGTCGGCGGGCACCCCTCCGCACGCGACGTGCTTTTGGTGATAGAGGTGGCGGACTCGTCGCTCGAATTCGATCGCGGAACGAAGGCGCGCCTCTACGCGCGTGGTGGCGTGCCGGAGTACTGGGTAGTTGATGTGCCGCAGCGGGTCGTCTACGTCCATCGCAGCGCTGGGCCGCAAGGCTACGGCGAGATCAGAACCATTCGTCCACCGGCGCGAATCGATCTGTCGCAGATCCCAGAACTCGCCGTCCCTCTCGACCAGATCATTCGCTAATCCGGATCACTCGCTCTTCGCGCTCGGCCGACCCACGCTGTGATACTCAAATCCGTACCGCGCCGGCGTCGATGTGTCGTACAGGTTGCGACCGTCGAAGATGAGCGGCGTCGCCATCAACTCGCGCATGCGGGCAAAGTCGGGGCTGCGAAACTCGTTCCATTCGGTGCAGATGAATAGAGCGTCGGCTTTGGTCAACACGTCGTACGCATCGTCCGCATACGAGATGCGGCTCGCGCCGGGCGAACCGCCGAAGCGTGTCTGCAGCGGCGGAAGCGCCTTGGGGTCATACACCGCGACACGCCCGCCGTCGGCAATCACCGCGTCGATGATGTCCAGCGCCGGGGCCTCGCGAATGTCGTCGGTCTTGGGCTTAAACGCCACGCCCCATACGCCGATCGTGCGCTGCGCGAATCCACCCAGCCGCTCGCGAGCGCGGCCAATCAATCGCGCGCGCTGCGCCTGATTCCGCGCATGGACCGCGTCGAGCAAAGCCGCGCCGCTGCCGACACGCTTCGCGCTCGCGGCCAGCGCTTGCACATCCTTTGGGAAGCAACTGCCGCCGTAGCCCAGCCCCGGATAGAGAAAATGCTGACCGATGCGGGCGTCGCTCCCGATGCCGCGGCGGACCTGGTTAACGTCGACCCCCAGCCGCTCACACAGCTCGGCGATTTCGTTGATGAAGCTGATCCGCGTCGCGAGGTAGGCGTTGGCGGCGTACTTGGTCAGCTCCGCCGCGGAGCGCGACATCCGCAGGATCGGGCGATTGTTGCGGACGAACGGCAGATACAGCTCTTCGACCAGGTCGCCCGCAGCCTTGTCCGCGTCGCCGATGACCACCCGGTCGGGCCGCAGAAAGTCGTTGACGGCGTCGCCTTCCTTCAGAAACTCGGGATTGCTGACCACGCTGATCCGTCGGCGAGATTCCGCCGAAACCCGGGCCTGAATCGCGTCGCATGTCCCGGGCGGCACGGTGCTCTTGATCACCATCACCAGGTCGCGCGGGGCGCCACGCGCCACCGCCAGCGAAACCAGCTCCACGTTGGTGAGATCGGCCGAGCCGTCAGCCTTCGGCGGCGTGCCGACGGCCACAAATGCCACCTCCGCCGAGCGGAGCCCATCCGCCAGATTGGTCGTGAAGCGCAGCCGGCCCGCCGCGAGATTGGTGCTCAACAGGTCCGACAGCCCCGGCTCAAAGAGCGGAGTCTCGCCGGCCGCGAGTCGCTGCACCTTGGCGGCATCGAGATCAACGCACACGACGTGATTGCCGTTGTCGGCCAGGCAGACGCCCGTCACGAGTCCCACATATCCGGTACCGACCACGGTCAGTTGCATGGCGCAGGCTCCGCGAGTTTGTTTTCTAAGCGAGCCGCGCCCATACCGAACGCGGGGCCGCAGAATCCGAAGACCGCTGCCTCACGGGCGCGGCTCCGAAAGGCGTACCATATCGACGACGAAACCGGCGAGACGCCGGTGAAACCCGGAAGAATGAAAGGATACGCATCGTGCGCGTTTTGATCACCGGCTGCGCGGGCTTCATTGGATATCACCTCACCGAGCACTACCTCCGCACAGGCCACGACGTCGTCGGCATCGACAACCTCGCCAGCGGCAGCAATCGAAACATCGAGGCGCTCAAGGCCGCGTTTCCAAAGTTCGTCTATCACACCCACGACATCACCACCCCGATCTCGCTGCCGGGGCCCTTCAATCTCGTCTGCAATCTCGCCTGTCCCGCGTCGCCGATCGATTTCGACCCGCTGCGGCTCGAGATCCTGGCGGTCTGCTCACGCGGCGTCTGGAACCTGCTGGATTTCGCCCGCACCCACCGCGCAACACTACTGCAC
>JALHOX010000218.1 GCA_022842805.1 Phycisphaerae bacterium
GCCGTTCCGATGCCGTCCATGCGCCACGGCTTCTGCCGAAGTCCGGTGTCAAACGCACTGCCGTGTCGGGAATGGCCCGACGAACCCGGTGCGGCGGCGACGCGTTCGGCACCTTGCGCGCCGACGACGAGAAGCAGGAGGAGAACAACACGCGAGATTGATTCGCAGTTCATGGTTGATCCGTTCGGCGCGGCGAGGTGCGAAGAAGCGCGGAGCATCGGCGGCTCATGTAATGCAACCACACGCGCGCTACCTCGGGCGAGCGATGCAGGTTGCGAAGTCCAGCCCCCCCTATTTCGCCTCGCTCACTTACGACGACAGATCAGCATCAGCGACGCGCCCGCCAGCAGGCTCAGCGCTGTGGTTGGCTCGGGGATCGCGGTAATTCTCAGATCATCCACGTAGAACGGGTTGTCGTCGGTTGGGATGATGTGAAAAATCTCGACTTGAACGAGCCGAGTGGCGGGGTTGTCGAATGCCACGGTTCCAATGGAAACACCGTTGACAAAACCTTCCTGGGTTTGGGTTTCAAAATCGAGGATGAGCTTCAGATCGAGCCACACATCCGTTTGAATGGGCGTGGACCCACCAACGCCTTTCGTGAACAACTCGGCCGTCAGTCCATTCCGCACCGCGACCTGACCGATGAAGCCGTTTTCACCGATCAAGGCCATCGGCGACAGGAAGGAGCTTTCCCATCCAGTGGCTCTCGGCAGACGGATCGAGTGTTCCACCGAGACTTTCGGCAGCGAAGTGGCATAGGGGCCCGCTCGAAACGTGAGGCCGAAGGGGTTGTCGCTCGGGGTCTTGCGAACTTCCAGTCCCTGACTACCAGTTCGTGGCAGCACGGACGTCACCGTCGGGTCGATGTCGAATGAGTTCACCCATCCGTCCTGTCCGCTAAGCGGGCCCGCGGAGTAGGTCGGCGACTCATAGCTCGTAGAAAACAGGGTTACCGGGTCAGCCATCAACATGGAAGGAACTGCGAACAGTGCACCGCAGGACATGATCACCGAAATTGAACGACGCTTCATTTTTTCTCCTGTAATGGAAATCGCACGATTGGCTCGCCGAACGCGTGTGAGCCGATAGCCGCGTCGACGGTTTCCACGAACCGCCGTGCAGTCACCCACGACTGTGCCGAGTCGCGAACAGGCCCGCTCCGGCGCTTGTGGTTGTTGAGTGAAAATTCTGATTTCCGCTGCCGCTCGGGTCGAAGGCGACTACCTGACGCTCGGCCATCGCTGCTTAACCCAATAGATCACCGCACGGGACCTGCATGCTTGCAAGTCCGAATCTGCCTTACATGATCTCTCCTCCAAAAGCAGCTCAACGGGCGGAGCGACCTCTTAGTACAACGCGCCGACTCACCGTCGTCGCAGTCCCACGCAGCCCAGCGCCATCAACAGGAGCGATGTGGGCTCGGGAATCGGAGTCAGTAAGACGGCCTGAGTGATGCCGCCAAACGTGCCCTCGCCCACGATCCAGCCCGACTCGTTGATGTCGTAAGCACGCGACAGCACCCACCCGCTGGCCGGATCAACGAGCGTGTTGAGATCCACGAGAGTCCCGCCGTCCCAGCCGAACGCACGCGTCTGCCCGGAAGCATCGGTCGAAAAGCCGACGGCAACATTGTCTTCGTTGATCGCATACGCCCAGCCCGACGTGCCGCCGAGCGTGCCGAGGTCGTGAATCTGCCCCGTCGAATCCCAGTAAACGGCGCGCGTCAGGCCCGGTCCGCGGTCGGCGGCGCCGACGATCAGCCCCGCGTTGTTGAGATTCTGAGCGTAGCTGACGGTGTAGGCTTCCAGCCCGATCAAACCCTGCGAGGCGGGCGTGCCGAGGTCGACCATGCCGCCGCCCGGCGTCCACTTGAAGCCGCGATCCGTGCCGTGCGTATCCGTCAGACCGCTGGAGCCGACCACCGCGCCGGCAGCGTTAATGCCCGTGGCGTAACTGCCGCCCTCAAACCCGTTGTACGCCGGCGTGCTGTTGCCCGGGTTGTCGGGGAAAAGCGTCGGCAGTTCGACAGTGCCGCCGCCGGGCGACCAGACGAATGCACGGCTGAAGTCGTTCGACGGCAGGCGCATGTTGCCAACGACCTGATTTTGATCGTTGATTCCAAAGGCATTACCGCGGGTGCCGCCCACCCACCCTGCGAGCTGCCAGCCCGACCCGCCATGGAACACGCCGTAGTTGCTGCCGCCAGGCCCGTTGCTGGCGCGCCCCGCAGCGTTGCCGAGGTTGTTGACCCCCCAAGGTCGGATCGCCGAGTGCCCTGCATACACGCCCAGGTCGCTCATGGTTCCCGCCTCCCAGCGAAACCCGGCGAGCGTGTTGTTACCGCCGCCGTCGCGCGAGCTGCCGACGACGACGCCCGTGTCGTTGATGCCGAAGGCCGTACTACCCGTGTCGCCGGGCAGGGCGCCGAGCCCGATGATGTTGTACTGCGGCGCAAGCTGCCCCGCGGGGGCGATGGCCGCAATTGAAAACCCGACGGCGACCGGGGTGATGGTTCGGAACAAGATTCAATCTCCCACAACTGAGGTTTCCCGTGCGAGCTTATTGCACATGCCTTTGCACTCGCGACAAGACAATATGCAAATGCAGTGGCAATTGCAAGGGGGACGCAGAATTGCTAACATAAATCCTGCACGGCGAAGCCGCGCTCGCGCCGTTACACACACACACACGAGCATCGGAGAGTGCATGCAACGTTCCACCCGACAGCAGGATGCAATCATCCATGCGCTGCAAAAGGCAGCCCGCCCCATGAGTCCGCCGGAGATCCTCGCGGATGCCGCGCGCGACGTGCCTGCCATTAATCTCACCACCGTCTATCGCACAATCAAGCGACTGCTCGAGGCCGAGAGGATCAGCCCGGTCGCCCTGCCCGGCGAAGCGCCGCGCTACGAGCTGCAGTCCGTCGCAGCCCACCACCATCATCACTTCCGGTGTGATCGCTGCAGTACGGTCTATGACGTCGAGGGCTGCCCGGCCGGGATCGGCGGCCTCGTACCGCGGGGGTTCCGGCTTCGATCGCACGATCTTGTGCTATACGGCACCTGCAAGGAATGCTCGCGAAATTGAGCCGATCCGCGTCCATGCTGCGATCGTTTGGGCGGGCCGTCGACCGGCCTCCCCGTTGGCTCGCCGCCGCCCGGCGTCTGGCACGCTCACCACTGGGCGCCGCCCTGCTGATCTTGTTAATCACTACATCGCTGGGATGGTTCGTCAACGCGCGGCTGCTGATACTCGCCCCGGCCGTCGCAGCGATCACGCTGATCGGCTCGCTCTGGCCGCAACTATCGATGTGCGGGTTCCGCGCCCGGTTGCGCTTCGCCGTCGAGCGCACCTCCGAGGGGTTGCCGGTCCGGGCCCAACTGGCGTTGGAACACCGCGGCTGGCTGCCGATCTGGGGGTTACACGCCCATTCATCAGAAACCCGTGAAGTTACAGATGTGATGAATGACAGCCTGCCGCTGGCTGCCGTCGACTTTGCTCAGCCCCGCAGCTCATCGACGCTCCGCGTCCAACTGACACTGCCCCGTGGGGTGTATGCGGCCCGCGGCCTCGCTTTGCGAACCGGGTTTCCGTTCGGATTCGCCATGGCGAGACGGCCCATCGTCGCAGAGCACCCGCTCATCGTCTGGCCTCGTACCGTGCCGGTTGACCCGCCTCCGGATACCGGCGGTCAGCGCGAGAGCGCGACCGGCTTGCTTACCCATCGCTCCGGTACGCACGGAGACGTCATGGGATCCCGCCCTTATCGACGAGGCGACCCAACCCGTTGGCTGCACTGGCCTCAGACCGTGAGACACGGCGAACTGATCGTTCGAGAATTTCAGGCCATGGCGACACCCCGGCTATGGATCGTCGTCGACTTGGCCCGCGCGTCTCACGTGGGCTCGGCGGACGGCGGCTCGCGCGAGTGGTCAATTCGCGTCGCTGCCAGCATGGCCAAACAGTGGCTCAACAACGGAGCCGAAGTCGGATTGTGCGCCGGCCGCTCGGTTGTGCCTCCGGACGGCGGACGAAAACAGATCGTGGCGACGCTCGATGCACTCGCGGCGGTCGAAGCGCACGAACATCCCAGCGCGCTTGACATCATTCAAAGGATTCGCGAGACCGGCGGCGCTAACGAGTCCCCGCTGTTTCTAATCACCACCGATCGGGTCGGGCCTGACGTGGTGCAGCAGCTGGCCGACTGCGATTGGCTGGTTGTACTGACGTCGGCCGGTTTTTCCTCTGCGCCGGAAGATGGCGGCATTCACCCCAGCACAGCCGCTCAAACCTCGCGCGTATGGCGAAGAATTGCGTCGGCCGCGCATGCTCAGACCGCCTTGCGCACCTCACAAGCGGGGAGTGCAAATGCTCCATAGTCGTGCGCAATACGATTCCACGCGATTCGGCGCCGCGCCGCGCCGAGGCTCGCTCCCTCATCGCGTACTGCTCCTACTAACTCTCGTGTTGGCGACGCTTGCGACTCAGCAGCCCGCCCAACCGGTGATTCTCTGGCTGCCTTGGACGCTGCTCCTGGCGATCGTCGCTGAAGCGGCGCGCGCTCAGGCGACGCGGTACGTCAGCTCCCTCGACACCCCCCGGCCCGACCGGCGCATCGTCATCTGCGTGGCGGCGGCGCTTCTCGCGGCGATCTTGCTGCCACCTTTCCTCGATGCCGCGACGCGCGACTATGACAAGCACTGGACGCCGCTGGAGCAAGCATTGCTGTCCGGCCTGCGAAACGCGTTGTTGGTCTGCTGGCCACTCAGCGTTGCACGCCGCTTTGAGAACTTGGCTGTCGGCTTGGCATCGTTCGTCGTTTGCGCGTCAGTTATGATTTGCGAAGATCCTTGGGTCATGCCACTGGCGCTCGGCTGTGTCGCGTCGGCCTGCTGGTGGCTGGCGGAGCGCTACTGGAGCGTCGCACGTCCAGCGCCATCACACGCCACCGGCCCCACCCCGAGATTGCCGCTTTTCATCTGTATTTCGGCCGTCGTCCTGGTGGGCTGGGCCGGCGGCCGCGTCGCATTGGACGCGCCGGCGATCCTCGGCGAGTGGCTGCCAGCCTCCGGCGGAACGCGCGAATACAACAATCGCGCACTGCTGGGGATTGCCGACGGCGATTGGGCCGTGGCCGGCAAAAACGCCTCCACCACCGGCAGCATCGACAGCGACCAGTTTCTGGAATCGAATCTGCCGACCATCTACGACGTCTTTAACGAGGCGTATGGCGAGCCGATGAAGCCGCGAGAGTCCTATCGCGCGATCTCTGTCGCTCCTCCGGAAACGAACGAAACCGCCGGGGCCCGTCCCCAGACCGCGCGAACCTCGCGCGAATTCACACTCTTGCGAGACCGCTCGGCGAAAAAGCGCCGCACGGCGGAAACGCGCGATGACGCACTTCTGCACGTCGTCGGGCGCACCCCGCTCCACCTCGCGATGCGCGTCTACGACCGTTTCGATGGGCGAACCTGGCACGAGGCGACCGATGCGAACACTGTCTGCCGCCTCGAAAACCGCACAGATGATCTCAGTTGGCAGTGGCTCTCGACGACGTCGCCCCCGACGGCCGAGCCACACGCCGCCGAACGACACACGCTGAAGTTCGGCGAGTTTCGCACCGACCGGCTGCCCATGCCCCCCCATGTCGAGCGTTTCCGGCTCGGCAAGCTGGTCGCCGCCGGAACCAAGCAGTGGGCCCTCGAGACTTTTCGATTTGCGGCCGAGGGTTTGCTGCGCTTACGGCGGGACATCCCGCCCGGCTTCTACCTTGAAACAGTGTCTCACGTCCTGGCGCGGCACCGCCTCCATCGCGCCAACGTGTCACACGATCCCTCCACCTGCGCGGCGTGCAGCGTTTATCTGCAGATCCCGCCGGCGCTCGTGCCCACCGCCGAGAAGTATGCGGCCACCTGGCGCGATCAACCTTGCGGGTGGTGTCACATCGAAACGGTGGTAACCGCCCTCCGCACTCACTTCGTTCACGATCGAGACGCGCCCCCCAACCCCGAGTGTGCAGATCCGGTCCACGAGTTTCTGTTCGAAACACGGCGCGGGCCTGATTACCAGTTCGCGACCGCCGCCGCCTTGGCGCTGCGCAGTCTCGGTTACCCGACACGAGTGGTCAGCGGTCTCTACGCGTCACCGGCGAAGTTCGATCGCGGCACCGGAACCACCCCGATTCGCAGTGATGACGCACACTTTTGGGTCGAGGTGCGACTACCGGACGGCACCTGGGCGGCGGTGGAGCCGACTCCTGGTTATGAACTGCTTCAGCCCCGATGGACATTCGCGGGCGTCTTTTCGCGTGCATGGGAGAGTCTGGCGGCCGTCGCTCAAGAGCGACCAATCTCAACAGCCGCCGCAATCGTCCTGATTTCGTTCGCCATTGCGCACCGCCGCCGCATCGGCGACGCGATCGACGCCCTGCGCTGGCGCGTGCGCCGCCGTCGCGACGCTCGGGCGGAAGCGGTTTACGCTCTTGCGATTCTGGAACGACGAGCCCGAAGGCTGCGCTGGAGTCGCGCTGTTGGTGTGACGGTCAAAGCCTGGCTGGCATCCGCCCCGTGCAAGGCTGTGGGGGAGGAGGCGGAGCGTTTGCGAACCGACCTGGGACGATTCGCAAGCGCGTATGCCAAGGCTGTGTACGGTCCGCCCTCTCCCAATGGTTCTACCCCTTCCCCGACTGCTGAAGCAGAGGCCGTCGAAAGAGTCGTCTTGAGGTGGCGCTACGACGCCCTGCGCCGGGTGATGAGCGGAGAGACTCCCCATGCAAGCCGTTGATACCAGTCGTGCGCCTGTCGTGAGCGACACCGACCACATCGCCGTCCTGAGTGCGCTGCGCAATCGGCTCAACACCGTTCTCCGCGGCAAGTCTCAAGCCGTAGAACACGTAATGACCTGCCTGTTGGCTCGCGGGCATATCCTGATCGAAGATCTTCCCGGTCTGGGAAAAACCACGCTCGCGAAGGCGCTGGCGCAGGCACTGGGCGGACGATTCGCGCGCATGCAATGCACCCCCGATCTGCTGCCCAGCGACGTGACCGGATTCAATATGTTCAATCAGAAATCGCGCGAGTTTGAGTTTGTCCCCGGTCCGATCTTCGCCGACGTCTTGCTCGCTGACGAGATCAATCGGGCGACGCCGCGGGCGCAAAGCGCTCTCCTCGAGGCGATGGCGGAGCGACAGGTGACGATCGACAGCGTGCGCCATGCGCTGCCAACGCACTTTTTCGTCATTGCGACGCAGAATCCAATCGAACATCACGGTACCTATCCGTTGCCGGAGGCGCAGCTGGACCGCTTCGCACTCAAGCTGCGGCTGGGTTATCCGGAGCCCGATGACGAGCTCACCATGCTGCGCGGCGCGGTCGGACATGTGGGTGAGCAGATTCCTACCGAACCGATTGTGGCGATCCCCATGCTCACCGTTCTGCAAACAAAAGCGGCGGCGGTGTTCGTCGCGCCGCAACTCTCGGAATACCTGGTGCGGCTCGGTGCTGCCACGCGCTCACACGCGCGCCTGGCCTTTGGCCTCAGCCCAAGGGCCTTGCTGATGTGGCAGCGCCTGGCGCAGGCCCGCGCGATGCTGGAGCAGCGCACGTACGTCATCCCCGATGATATTCAGGCGATCGCGGCGCCGCTGCTCGAGGTTCACGTTGGCTTCGAGGGCGACGACATCGCCCAACTCGCGAACGATCTACTCGGGTCCGTGACTGTTCCGGTCGCCGCCTGAGGGCGGCTCCGACACGCATGGGAGGCAAACTTGCTGACGGGTGAATTCGCCGCATGGTCGTTCGTTCTGC
>JALHOX010000219.1 GCA_022842805.1 Phycisphaerae bacterium
GCTTCGCGCTGCGCTGTCCGCGGGCGCTGCGCCCGCCGCCGCCCTGCTGCTGCTCTTTCTTCTTGGCCTCGTCAATCAGTTTGTCGAGCAGCGCCATGGCTTCTTCCTGGCGCTGCTGCACGCGCTCGGTCGCGTCCGTCGCGCTCAGTCGCCGCTGGGCGTATTGCATCAGATCGGCGGCCTCGCCGAGCGTGCCCTCTTCGCGACGCTCGAGCTCCAAGGCGAGCTGCTTGGCGCCCAGCGCCACCGACTCCGGCGCGTCGACAGCGGCCGCCGTCAGCGGCGCGAGCGTTTTGCGCGCCTCGTCATAGCGCAGGTTCGCGGCCTGCGCGTGAGCCAGCAGAAACCGCGCGTGCGGCGCAAAGGCGGTCAACGCTTCGTCGAAGGCGATGCGCCGATCGTTTAACAGGCGCTCGGCCTCTTCGAGCAATCCCTGAGCGACGAGGATGCGGGCTTCGAAGTAGGCGATGTGAGCCGCGAGAAACCGATTGTCAGCGACGCGAAGGGCACGCAGTTGCGTGAGGGCCGCTTCGTATTCGCCGCGGTCGAAAGCATCGAGCGCGGCGCAAAATTCGGGACGGACGACCTGCAGCGCGTCGAAAACCCACTCATCGGCCCGCGCATCGGCGGCTCGATCGCTGGGCGGAACGAAAATCTCGTGTTGCTGCGCCAGCGACGACGGCTGATCGGCGAGCCAGCGCGTGAAGGCCTCGTTGAGCTTCGCGACGCGCGGCGAGACCTCGGCCGCGACCGTCGGGCCGCCCAAAAGGACCAAGCCGCACAGGCAGCGGGCCAGCAAACCGTAGTTGTTTCGCATTTTCAGCATGATTCTTCGCTCATTGCTGCTGCATCTTTCGCGCCAGATCGATCAACTTCGCCTGCCGCTCGGCCAGCGCCGCGTAGATTTCGCCGGTCGGGTCGGCGCTGCCCGATAGCTCCGCCGTCTCGGCATGTACCCGGGCCTGTGCCGAGCGGAGCAGCTTCAGCTCGGTCGAGCCGGGCAGCAGCGCCTGAATCGCTTTGTTGCCGCCGCCCATCTGCTGGCCTTCCTGTTCCTGCTTCTGCATTTCGTCGCGCCGCTGGACCACGGCTTCGAGCACCTCGCGCAGCGCGGCGATCGCGCTCTCCAGTGCGCTCATTCCCGCCGCGGGCGACTTGGCGCGCAGCGATTTCTCACTCGCCGAAAGATCGGTCGCGACCTGCTCGAGCAACTCGGGCAACAGGACGGTCGTGCCTTCGTCGACCAGCAGGCGGCGGATATCGGCGGTGTCGCTGCGCATCGCGGCGACTTCGTCTGCGGCGCCGCCGAGCGAGCGGATCGTCTCTCGATCTTCCAGTGCGGCGCCGCGCAGCTTGGCCAGCGGTGCGAGCGACTCGCGGCCGCGTTCGGCCCGGGCGACGAGGGCCTTGAGCTTGGCCTCCAACGCGCCGAGCGTCTCTTCCATTTCGTCCTGACGGGTCTGACGCAGCGCGTCTTCCAGCTCTTCAATTGTCTGCTGCAACTCATCGAGCGCTTCGCGTTGCTGGGTCTCGCTTTCGTCGACATCCTGTTCCGACAGCTCGTCGGCAGCCTTCTGCATCTTCTCGCGCGCCTTTTGCAGCCGCTCCTTGCCGGGCTTGGCCGATTGCTGCTTGCCCTGCGATTCCTGGGCGTCCTGCGCAGCACGGGCGTCGGCTTCGAGAGCTCGCTCGGCCTGCTCCAGCGCCTGCGTCTGGTCGGCCTGTCGCAGGCGGCGGGCTTCGTCGTTCAGCCGACGAATGGCACGCTCGATCTTCTCGCGCGTCTCATCCTGCGGCTTCGTGGGGGCCGATTGCGGATTGCCGCCGTTTTCGGCGGATTTTTCTTCGCCGCTCTGCTGCTCGCCGCTCTGCTTCTCACCACTCTGCTGCTGACCAGCCTGCTGCTGACCGCTTTCGGCGCCAGATTGCTTCTGGGACTTCTCGGATGAATTCGGCGGAGCGCCGGCGTTCTGCAATTCCTTGCGGGCTTCGTCGACGGCGCGATTGGCCCGCTCGTCGGGCGCTTCGGCCTGCGCCTCGCGCAGCCGCTCGGCTGCCTCGCGCGCGACGTCGGGCAATGGCTTCTGCTCGCCCTCGCCCGATTGGCTCTGCTCCGCTTTGGCGGCCTCCCCCTGCTCAGATTTGGCGGCGTTTTCGCCGTTCGCCGACTTTGCGCCGTCCGCCTGCTGTTTCGGCGCTGCCCGATCGAGCGCCTTTCGCAGCTCCTCCGCCTCGCGGCTCAGGCGGTCAGCGAACGCGGCCGCCCGCTGCGCTGCGCGGGTGCGCTGCAGATTTTCCAATTGGCCGGCGCGGAGCGCCTCGACCTGACGGCGCAACTCCAAAACGCGCTCGCGCTCGGCCCGCTTCTCGTCGACGGCGCTGGCGTCGTCGGCGATCTCTTTCAAGACTTCCTGCAGATCGCGGATCAGCGCCTGCTGGCTGACGTCGGCATCGCCCAGTTCGCCCTGCGTGAGCTGCTCGACCGTCTCTTCGAGGCGACGAATCAACTCGCGTTCGCCATGCACGCGCAGCGCCTCGCGCAGCCGCTGGGCCTTGGCGGGCTCCGACTCGGCGAGCAGCTTGGCGAGCTTGAGCATCTGGGATTCGAGACGGGCCAGCCGCTGCTGCAACTCACGCTGACGCTCGGGAAGCGCCCCATCGCTGGCGGCAGCTGGCTTCGTGGCATCGGCCGGCGGCGATTGCGCCGCCGCCGGAAGCGCGGCCAGGCAAGCACAACAGACGAGAATCCACCCGAGCGAGCGAGGGGCGCGCGATGAGAATTTGCCGGCCACGCGATGTGCTCCCGCTACTCGCATAATGAATTCTATCAGGCCTTTCCAGTGGAATGTCGCAGATTGTCGCCGAATCGTCCGGCGCGGCGACCGTCAGGGATTGGCGGGCGCATCGGGCTCGTCCAATAGTTCATTGATCTGGCGCTCCAGCGCCTGGATGGTGGCCTCGTGCAGGCTCTGTTGCTGGTCGATAATCTCCTGCAACTGTCCCACAGTTTCTCGATATCCCTCCCACTCCGACATCGCCTTGAGCACCGCCTGCATCAGTCCGAGAACGCGGGCGGCGGTGCGATCGGCCTGATCGCGCAGGGCCGGGTCGTCGACCTTGCGCAGGCCGCTCCAGGCTTCGGAGAGCTGCGGCATCAGCCGTGTTTCGAGCTCCATCAGCGGGGCCACGATCAGATCGTTCACGCGCCGCTCGTCCTGTCGCTTGGCGATCTGATTTGTGCGCAGCTCCTCCAGAATTTGCGAGAAATTGCGGGCCAATGCGCCGCAGCCAACCGCGGTCGCGCTCTGCCGCTGGATTAGCCCGGTGTACTGCTGCGCGATGCGAGGCGATTGCGGCGGAGCCGCGGCGTCGGGCGCGGTGGCGGTGGCGACCGGCGGCGTCAGGCGGCCATAGTTGTCGATCAGCGCCCGCTCGGCGGAGATGAGGCGCTCAAACTCGGCCCGCAACTGCCGCTCGCGGAGCATGAGCGCCAGTTCGAAATCCTCGCGCGTGACGACCGAGAGCACGCGGGCCTCGCTCTCGCCGCGATTGGGGCCAGCCGGATCGAGGTCTTCGGCCCGTCCGACGATGCGCAGCTTGTCGCCGGCGCGAGCGCCCGTCTTGGCGACGGCGATCGCCAGCGTCTCTTCGATCCGCCGTCGCCCGGCCGGGCCGGCGGCGAGCTTCCACTCCATCTCCGGCTCTTCGTTGCGTTGCGAGAAGACATTCGCCGCACCGACGCCATAGGTGTCCGACGCGAGCACGGTTGTTCGCAGCACGGCCTGGGGCGTGACCAACTCGCCGACGCCGGCGAGCGTGAGTTGCACGGTGGGCGGCTGATCGGCCGCGACCTTGACCGCGTAGCGCACCGGGCTGCGATTTTCGAGGCCGTATTGGTCGACGAGCGCGAAATGGAACGCGCCGCTGCGCGGCTCGGCCCAGAAGAGCTCGGCGCTGGGCGGAGTCTCGGCCCCGGCGCCGGCGCGTGTGATGCAGGGCCATTCGCCGCCGTCGGCCCCGATCAGCCGAGCGCCGGTGAGGGGATGATTGACATTGAGCGTAAAACTGAGCGTGCTACCGCGCAGCACTTCGAGCGTCGTGCCGGTCAGCTCGATGGGCTCCGAGCGAACATAGGCCGGCGGCTGGACTCGAATCTGCGTGGCGACGATGCGCGGTCGATCCACCGCGATGATCGAATAGTCTTCGGTCACTTCGTCGCCGCCCTCGATGCGGAGCGTGAGGTTGCCGGTGAGCGCCCCGAGCGAGGCGGTCAGTCGGTTATCGCCTACGCGCGTCATCGGCACGCGCCCGGTCGCGCCCGATTCATCGCGCCAGACGACGAAGCTGGTGCGCGGCATCTTCTTCTCGACCACGGCGGAAAGCTCGAAATCCTCGCCCCGCGGCAGGAAGCGGCGGCGGCCGCTGTCGAACCCCTCGGCGACGATGTAGGTGGCCTGCGGCCAGCTGCGATCGCAGAGCAGACAGTTTCGCGTGAACCAGGTCACCATCAATTCGCGCTGCGCGAGAAAGGCGAAGGCGACACAGGCCGCCATACCCGCCAGCGACCACCAGCGCCGCTGGGCGCGCTTGTGGTCGATCACCTCGCGAAAATCGGCGGCCTGATAGCGTGCCACGGCGTCTTCGGCGGCGACGCGCAGCAACTCGGGCGAGGTTTCGTCGAAGCGCTTTTCGTGCGGCTCGCCCGGGGCGCCGGCGAACTCGATCGCGGTTTGCAGGCTCTCGTGGCCATCGGGGCGCAATGCGTCGATGCGGGCGGCCAGAGCGCGATGCGACAGCGGGCGCAGCAGCGGGCGCACCAGCACGCGATAAGCCACGACGAGCCAGAAGCCGGTGATTGCAAGGTTGAGCACGATGCGTTTGTCGGCCCCGAGCTTGAGCGTGCGATCGAGGACCAGTTGCAGCGTCGCAGCCAGGAGGATTGCCGCGACCAGCCACGCCGCCCCGCGCAGGGCCTGTTGCGCGCGGACGCTCTTACGCAGCGCGTTGAGCCGCGAGAGCAGCCGCTCCTGCACGAGCGTGCGCAATCCGTGTTGCTGGGGCATGGCGCTCACAGCAGGTAATTCCTCCGGCGAATGGTCCACTCCAGCGCCAGCACGCCGGCGATCGAGAACAGCACCCAGGCGCGATCCCAGAGCGGCTCGGGGGCGGGGTCGCGAGTGACGCTCGTTTCGGTCGCGTTGGCGATCAATTCGGGCAGCTTCTCGGCCTCGGCGGGCGTCATATAGCGCCCGCCCGTGGCGCGGGCCAGCTCGCGCAGAAAGGCGGCGTCCTGTCTCAGCACGCGCAGCTCGACGTCGGGCTGCTGCACGCGGACGGTGCGCGAAACAACCTTGGGCTCGCTGGCGGGGCTGCTGGCCGTCGCCGCGCCGCCCGGCGCGCGGACGCGCAGCGTGGTGGTGCCGAAGCGATCGAAGAGCACGCGCGCCCCGAACCAGCCGGGGCGATCGGGCAGCGCGGGCAACACCACGGCCCGCGGCGGGCCGTCGCCGGAGAAGAGCTCGATCTCGATCTGCGGCTCAAACCACGGGACGAACTGCGGATCGAGCAGCCGCACCTCGACGCTCACATATTCGCCGACGTTCACCGTCTCGCGGTCGAGCTGGATCGTGACGCGCGGGTCGCTGTCGCTGCGGCGGCCCTGCGCGAGATAGCGAATCAACTGCACCCAGAAGCGCGTGTAGGCGTCTTCGGCCGGGCCGCGCCAGCGCCAGGTGGAGTCGAAGCCCAGAAACGCGACGCGGCCCCCGCCGAAGGTGTGCGTTGCGAAGAGCACCGAGCCGCTCTCCGGCGGCCGGCCCGCGCTCGCGGCGCGCCGCAACAGCACCGCGGCGGCGGGCTTTGCGTCCTCCACCGGCATGGTCCACCAGACGCCCGGCATCGCCCGCCAAAAGGCGGCGTTCGCCTCGGGCGCGGCGCCGACCGCCAGGAGCGGGTTTGCGACCGCGTCGACGGGCACGATCAACGGCGACATCGTCTCGCGATAGGTGCCGCTCTCGGACAGGCGCAACTCGGCCTCCGGGTCGGGGGCGACGGGCAATACGCTGACCAGCGCACGGGCGCGTTCATCGTTCAGAAATCGCGGTGAAAAATGAGACCCGGCGGCGAACAGCAGGCCGCCGCGAAACTCGTCGATCCAGCGCCGCACGAGCGCGGCCCAGTTTGCGTCGACCTCGCCCACGAACGGATCGAGCAGGAGAATTACGTCGTAAGCGAAGAGCTCGTCGGCGGTGCGCGGCAGCGCGGTGAGCGGTGCGTCGCCGTCGCGAATGGCCGTTTCGTCGGCCGATTGCAGCCAGCAACTGACGCTGACATTTTTGTCGCGTTCCAGCAAACGCGTCAGAAAGCGATACTCGTACGACGGGCGGCCCGACACGAGCAAAACGCGATAGCGCTGCTCCAACACCTGCACCAGCGTCTCGCGCTCATTATCGATCCGCGTCACTTCGTCGTCGCGCGGCAACACGCGCGCGCGGAAGGCAAACTCGCCCGCGGCGCTGGGAGTCACGTCGAAGACGAGCGAAGTGGATGAGCCGTCGGCGGCGAGTTGCACGCGGCGCTCGGCGATTCGCTGCGGGTCCATCGCACCGCCGCTCGCCTGGCTGGCTGCCGCGGCGCCTGAGATCGCAGTCTGGAACAACTCGACATCGACCTCCACCGCATCCGCCAGGCCGGCCGATTGCACCTCGACCCGTACCTCGAAGGGATCGCCGAGGGGCGTCGTGGTGGGAGCGAGTATGTCGACGATTCGGAGATTGACCGGCTCCGCCTCGGGGCCGAGGCCGATGGTGAAGACGCGCGCTTTGCGCGACTCGGCGGCGGCGATCGCGGCCTCCACGCCGGGGCCGCGCGTCGAGACGCCGTCGCTCAGCAAGATCAGCGCGGCCACCGGCCCCTCGGGCAGCGCTTCGAGCGCGCCGGACACCGCCGCCGCGCAATCCGTGCGAAGCCGAAGTTCGGGCGGCGCGGCGAAGCGATCTTCGTCGCTGGTGGCGACCGGCGGCGGCCACTCGATGGGCCGCACTCCGTCTCCGAAGGCGAACAAGCGCAGGGTGTTCTGTTTGGCCAGTTCATTGAGCCATGCGCCGTTGGCTCGGCCGAGGAGCTCTCGGACCGCACTGATGCGGGTCGACGGACCGGCGCTGGTGCCGGCGTCGGGCTGGGCCATGTCCATGCTGGCCGAAACGTCGTAGGCCACCGCGACGAGTCCATTGCGCGTCACGCTGCGATAGGTCGCGATCACCGGCTCGATCAGCACCAGCGCCAGCGCGGCGTAGGCTGACGAACGCATCACCGCGAGGAACATCCGCAGCGCGGGCGAAGCCCCCGCTCGGTGTTCGCGGCGATAGAGCGTGAACGCCGCCGCGCAGACGCCGACGAGCGCCACGATCGCGGCGAAGAGGGCCCAGCCCTCGGGGCGACCGGCGAACTCCAGCTCGCGCGCGGCCGATTGCTGAGCCTGTGCCAGGAATAGGGAGCGGATCATTGTGCCGCTCCAAAACGCCAGGCCAGCGTTTGCTCGAGAATCAGCAGGCCCGCGGCGACCAGCAGCAGCGTGCGCCAAAGCTCAGTTCGCGGCGGCTGATCGCGGGTCATGGTGGTGGCGGCGAGATCGAGAAAATCGTGTTTCACACCCGAAAGCCAGCCGCTGAGCTCGGCGTTCGAGATCGGTGAGAGGTCGCTCTCGCGCGGGTCGAGGTTGACCGCGAGCGGGCGCTCCTCGGCGCTGCCGCCGCGGATGGTCAACTCGACGGCGGCGAAGCCCA
>JALHOX010000220.1 GCA_022842805.1 Phycisphaerae bacterium
GATGGTGGGGTCGAAGTGTTGGCGCGTCAGATCGGTCGTGACGAGCGCCCCATTTGCGGGCATGCCAAGCGCGCCGTTGAAGAACACATGCTGCACGAAGCTGTCAAAACGGCTGCCCGAAGAACGGTGCCACGCGAGCACCGCCCCGCCGCCGCCGTCGGAGCGAAGTTGCGGGTTGTAGGCGATGGGCAGCGACAGCAGGTTGTAGATCTCCAACGGCGAAGCGCCCCAAAGCGGCGCGCCGTTGCCGTCGAACTTCTGCGCCCGCAGATGTCGCGGGCTGGCGAAGGTGCGCGTGTCGCGCACCCACGAAACGATGAAGTCGGTGCCGCCGCCGCTGACGACATCGCAAAATGAGGGCGACTCGGGTGGTGCGCTGACGATGGTCACCGGCGCCGGAAAGAGGGCTGAGCCGCCGAGCGCGATGCGCTGTGCGACGATGCGGCCGCTGCCGCCGCTGGGCAGGATCGGCCAGACGAAGACGAAGCTGTCGTCGTCGAGTTCCGCCAAGCGCGGGGCGGCCTCGAAGTCGTCATTGACGCTAAGCGTGACGCCGTTTGCACCCCAAAGCTGCTCTCCGCCCGGCGAGACGCGATAGGCGTAGACGTCGCGATCACTGCCGGCGCGCGAGTCGGTGAACACGAGGACGCAGTCGCCATTGGATGCGCTTGCCAGCGCCCAATCGACGAGCGACGAGGGCTGCGGCTGGACGCTGACGGCGATCCCGCCTGCGGTCCACTGCGCATTTCCGTCGCGGTCATAGCGCTGCAGATAAAGGTCGTAGTTGCCGCTGCTCAGATCATGAAAGCCGACGTAGCAGCCGCCGTCGGGCGCCGCCGCGATCTTGGGCAACGTCTGCTCGGCCGTGCGCGAGACGACGGCGACGTTCGTCGCCGGGTCGAGCGGCCAGCCGGCCGAGGCGAGGCCCGTGAACAACAACCCCATCGACGAACGCGCGACGACCCGACCGAAATGCTTCATGTTCCTCACTCCGATTTGTCGGCCAACCCGACGACTGCTCTCCCCAAACCACTCACTGTAGCGATTTCGGTCCTCGGATCGAAATCAGCCGAGAGTCCGCGTTTCGACGCGAATATCGAACCGTCCCAGTTCGGCCATGTATGCCGCCGTCGGCAGGCAGATCTCCAGCGGACGGGCGCCGGCCGCGATCTGGCCGCGGGCCTGCATCGCCGCCACCAGCGCCGTCGGGAAGGCGGTGGTGCGCTCCATCGACGTAAAGCCGGTGCGCTCGTCGTGAAAATCGACCAGGTCGTATTGCAGCGTCGACTCCCGGCCCGCGGCACGCCCGCGCACCGACGCGCGCAACAGAACCATGTCGCGCATCTGCGGAAAGTCGAGCTGCTTTTCGATGATTTTGCGCATCATGCGGCGCGGCTGGAGCGTTTCGCCGTCGGCGGCTTGAAACGATTCATCAAAACATCCGAGCCCGAAGAGCGCCCGGATGATCGCGAAGTGCCCCGGATACCGGATCGTCTTGTAGTCATAATCGCGAATGCGACCGGCAAAGGACGTGGGGCAGGTGCTCGTGCCGCCGGAAGTGACCGCGGCCTCCAGCGCGAGCCGTTCGCTCGCGCCGCCCGGCGCGCGGTTGCGCGGCACGTCGAATTGCAGCTCCTCAAGCTCGGTCAGCGTCGGCACATCGAGCCGTTTGCCCTCGCGCAGAAATTCGCCCAGGCCGCTGTATTCGTTGATCAGCCCTTCGAAATTGAAAACCAGCTTGTAACCGAGCGGCCCGATCGGCTGCTGCGGCAGACCGCCGCAGCGAACATGAGCGGCCAGCGCTTCTTCGAACTGGGCGATGCCGTGGGCGGCGAGGATGTTTCCAAGCCCGGGCGCAAGGCCGCAATCGGGCACGACGCTGACCTTCGCGCGGGTCGCCGCTTCGTGCCGCGCGAGTTGCTGGCGCACGACGCCGGTGTTTCCACCGAGATCGCAGAAGCTGACGCCGCAATCGATCGCGACGTCGGTCAACGCGACGTTGTAGCGATAGGGCACGGCGGAAATCGCCACATCGGCCCCGCGAATCGCGAGGCGAACCGCGATCGCATCCGACACGTCGGCGATTCGCGATTCGAAGACGCCGCGGCTGCCGGGCACGAGCGCTTGCAGCCGCGCGACCGCGCGCCGCGCGAGCGTTTCATCGACGTCGGCCAGAATGACGCGCGCCGCACCCGCATGAGCCGCGAGGCTGTAAGCCAACGCCACTCCCTGACGCCCCGCTCCGAGGATTGCATAGCTGTGTTTTCGATCCGACATCGGTCTTTCTCCGAAGCAACAAGAGTCAAATGCGCGGGGGAGATCGTCGCGTCTTACTGCGGCGCGCCGGGCGGCGGCGGGACGGAGAGGCCGTCGATGACGATGTCCGCGATGCCTTTGTCGGGGGCGCTCGTCGGCAATTGCTCGTCGCTGCGGAAAACCACCGTCAGCACGCGATCGCGCGGTCGCTGGGCGCGAAGGGCTTGTGAGGTGCCGCCGAACTGCTCGACGTGAAATCGGCCGACGACGAGCATCACCGGTCGCGATGGCGACTGCGCTCGCGCACGCGCCACGCTTTCGGCCATCGCACTGTCCCAGAGCAGCTGCGCGGTGAACATCGAGTTCAACAACTCCGGCGACGGCGCGGAAGCCGCCGGCTGACTGGAGGAGGTCCCCGCTCCGGCCGACGCCCCACCGACCGGCTGCATCACGATGGGGTCTTCCGACGCGTGATTGGAGGAGATGGTCGGCGGCGGAGCCGAGGGCGCCGCGGCGTGACCGCCCATGATCTCCATGAACCGAGCGCGATAGCCGGAGTCGGTTTCGTAGATCCGCTCGGGCAGAAGAGCCTGCTCTTCCGCCGAGCGGCTGGCGCGAAACGCGTCATAATTGAGGCCCGATTTTCGCAGCTCGCGCACCAGCGTGCGCGGCGCGTTGGCCGCGATCACCGGAGCGCGGCCGGCGCGAGCAACCTCGATCAACGGGCGGTGCGAATGGACATAGCTCTTTCCCTGCCGCGCGGCCTTGCGAAACTCCGGCTCGGCGCTGCTGCCCGCGAGGTATGCGTCGAGCGCGGGCTGTGTGTCGCGCTCGAAGAACTCCATCGCCAGCTTCGGCGCCGCGCCGCGGCGAACCAGCTCGCCGAAGAGCGCCGCTTCGATCGCGGTGCAGGTCGGGTGATTGTGCTCTTCGCCGAAGAGGATCACGTCGGCCCCGGCCGCTCGCGATGCGAGCCGCGCGAAGTCGAGCCGGTCGCCGGTCGCCCCATCGCGGGCGACGTACTGCTCCGTCAGGCTCGCGCCGCCCCAGCGATCCTGCCATTGCACCGTCGCGCTGCTGCATCCGACCGCTGAAATCAGCAGCGTACCGAGAACCAGCCATCCGCCTTTGCAGGCACGCGCATTGCTCATTTCCCACTCTCCGTCGCCGCAAAGTCCTGCGGCCAACCCCAACCTCGAATCTCGCTCAGTTGCCGCTCATCGGTCAATTGAAACCGCAGCGGCGTAATCGACACATAGCGCTCGTGGATCGCTTCGAGGTCGCTTTCCGGATGGTCGCGGTGGTCGGGCCATTCGCCGTCGAGCCAATAGTGAACCCGCCCCAGTTCGTCGAACTGCTTGCGATAGGCATCTTCCATCGGCGCCATCGCCATCGGCACGCAGCGCACCCCCAGCGGCCAGCCCTTGTCGCAAGCCGGAATGTTGACGCTCAGGCACATCCCCCGCGGCGGGCGCGAACTCGCAAAGCGCTGAAAGATGCCTCGGGCCACGACCCGCGCTTTCTCAAAATCCAGCACGTCCGAAAGTTCCTGCGAAAACGCGATCGCGGGCGTTCCGAAAAACGCGCCCTCCGAGGCCCCTGCCACCGTGCCGCTGTAGAGCACGTTGATACCCGTATTCGCCCCGTGATTGATCCCGCTCAGCACGAAATCGGGCGGCGCTTCGAGCAATTCCTTCATCGCCAGCTTCACGCAATCCGCCGGGCTGCCCTGCACCGCCCAGCCTTCGAACGCCTGTCGCACCTGAACACGGTGGGCCAGCAGCGGCGTTCGAATACTGATGGCGTGGCCGACCGCCGATTGCGGCGACTCCGGGGCGACGACGTCGACATGACCCAAATCGGCCACGGCGCGATAGAGAGCCTCGATGCCGGGAGCCATGATGCCGTCGTCATTCGTTACGAGGATGCGCATGGGGGGAATGGTACGGAAAAGCCGGTTGGCGAGTGAAACACTGAAACGGCGAAACAGCGAAACGCTTCGCGGCCCCAACGCCGATGGGCGGTCGCGGTCAGCCCCCTAAGCCCGCATCGCACGCGGTTTCACCGTTTCACGGTCTCACGGTTTCACGCCGACCGCCAACCAGCGTCGCAAGCTCCGGAGATCGCTCGGAGGCGACCCTACTCGTACCGCAGCGCCTCGATCGGATCGAGCCGGCTCGCTCGCCACGCCGGATAGAAGCCGAAAAAGAGCCCCACGCCGCTGGCGAACGCGATCGCCACGCCCGCCATCCAGTAAGAAATCTGCACCGGCAGTCCATATTGCCCGACGAACTGCGCCACGCCATAACCCGCCAGAAACCCGAGCGCCCCGCCGAGGGCGCAGAGCGTGACCGCCTCGACCAGGAATTGACCCAGCACATGAAAGCCGTTGGCCCCGATCGCCATCCGCAGCCCGATCTCGCGCGTCCGCTCGGTCACGCTGACGAGCATGATGTTCATGATGCCGATGCCGCCCACCAGCAATGAGATCGACGCGATCGCCGCCAGCAGCGTGTTAAAGGTCTGCGTCGCTGCCGCGTCCACCTGCATCGTCAATGCCCGGTCGATGATGCGGAAGTCGTCGTCTTCTTCCTCGGCCAGGCGATGGCGCTGTCGCAGCAGCGACCGCACCTGGGCCTTCGCCACGGCCAGCGGCACGCCCGGCCGCGCCGCCGCGAAGAGCGTCTGCGCCACTTCGTTGCCCGCGAGCTGCGCCTTAAACGTGCCCCACGGCACAAGAATCACGTCGTCGTTGTCGCGCCCGTCGCTGCTGGTGCCCTTTGCCGCCATGACGCCGATGACGCGGAATTGCAGTTGGTTGATGCGGATGTCCTCGCCGATCGGGTCGACCGTGCCGAAGAGTTCCTTCACGACCGTCTGTCCCAGGCAACAGACACGCCGGCGAAAATCGCTGTCTTCCTGACCAAAGGCGGCCCCGCGCGACGGGCTCCAGCGCCGAATATCAAAGTAGCTCGCCTCGACGCCCTGAATGTTGGATTGATAGTTGCTGTAAGACGAGACCACCTGCACATTGAGCCGGTTGCTGGGCGAGGTCGCGCGAATCGTCGTACAGCCGTTGGCGATCGCCTTGGCATCTTCTTCGGCCTGCGTCGGCGTCGTGCCGGCGGCGCCGCGCGCCCCGCCGCGCTGGATGCCCCAAAAGCCGATCATCAGCCAGTCGTCGCCGAGCGTGGCGATCTCCTGCTCGACGCGCTTGCGCGCCCCCTCGCCGATCGCCACCATCGCAATCACCGCGGCCACGCCGATGACGATACCGAGGATCGACAGAAAGCTGCGGACTTTGTTTTTGCCGAGCGAGTGAAAGGCCTCGCCGACCAACGTGACAGGTCCCATGGCGTCCCTTCGCCTCGCGTTTATTGCAGCGCCGGCGCCGTGCGCGGCTGCGGCGAGCGCTCTACCGGCACATCGCTCCGCAGAGCGTCCGACGTAATCAGTCCGTCACGAAACACGATATTGCGGTAGGCGTAGGCCGCCACATCCGCTTCGTGCGTCACGACCACAACGCACACGCCGTCAGTCTCGTTCAGCTCCTTGAACAAATCCATGATCTCGTGGCTGGTCTTGCTGTCGAGGTTGCCGGTTGGTTCGTCCGCCAAAATCAGCGGCGGCTTGGTGACCAGCGCCCGCGCCACGGCCACACGCTGCTGCTGGCCGCCCGACAGCTTGCCGGAGGTATGCATCAGCCGGTTGCCGAGGCCGACCCGCTCCAGCATCGCGGTCGCCCGGCGTCGTCGCTCGCGCCGCGAAACCTTTTGATAGAGCATCGGCAGCGCCACGTTGTCGAGGATCGTGGTGCGCGGCAGCAAATTGAACGACTGAAACACGAAGCCGATTCGCTGATTGCGAAGATTGGCGAGTTGGCCGCGATTGAGCGTCTTGGTGTCGCGCCCCTCAAAGGCGTAGACGCCCGACGTCGCCTGATCCAGGCAGCCCAGCACATGCATGAAGGTCGACTTGCCCGAGCCGCTGGGGCCCATGATCGCCACGAACTCGCCGTAATCGATGCGACAATTCACGCCGCGCACGGCATGCACCGCGACTTCGCTCGTGCGATAGATTTTGTGCAGATTTTCGACCGCGATCAGCGTCATGGTTACATAAACCTTCTTCCACGACCGCCGCCGCCGCCCGGCGACCCGAACGGCGAACGACCGGCCGTCGGCGGCGCCGCGGTGGTCAGGATGCGCTCGGTCACAATCTCAGTTCCGGGCGTCAACTCTTTCGAGTCGATCTGCGTGTTGACCCCATCGGTGATGCCCAGCGTCACCGCAAACTCTTTCAGTTCGCCATCGACCAGCCGGAAGACGCGCGGCTGCTTGCGAGCGCCGCGACCCGGCGACCAATTCAACTCAGCCGCCGACGCCGCGTTCGGATCAAACCGCAGCGCGGCGTTCGGCACCATCAGAATGTCGTCGACCTTCTTCACCTCAAACGTGATCGAGGCCGTCATGCCCGGACGCAGCAGCAGATCGGGATTCTCGACGTCGATCAGCGTCTGATAGGTGACGACGTTGTTGGCGACGGTCTCTTTGTACCGCACCTGCGTCACCACCCCTTTGAACTTCTGCGTTGGATACGCGTCCACCTTGAATTCCGCCGGCATGCCCTCGCGCACGTTGCCGATGTCGTTCTCGCTCACCGCCGCGCTAACCCGCATCTTGCGAAGATCCTGGGCGATCGTGAACAGCGTCGGCGCTTGCAGCGACGCGGCCACCGTCTGTCCGGTGTCGATATCGCGCGAGATGACGACCCCGTCGATCGGGGCGTAGACCTTGGTATAGAGCAAGTCGATCTCGGCCGTGTCCAGCGAGGACTGGGCCGACTTCACCTGCGCCTCCGCCGCGTGCAGCGCCGCCTTGGCGGCATCGACCGCGATTCGCGCGCTTTGCACCTCGAAATCCGACGACGCGGCCCGGGCAAACGCCGCCTCGAGCCGTCGCAATTGCAGTTCGGTCTCGGCCACGCGGGCGGCGGCCTCCTCCACCCGCGCATTCGCCACCGCCAGATCGGCCCGCCGCTGCGCGATGACGGCGGTGATGCGATCCTGATCCAGTTCAGCGAGCAGGTCGCCGGCCTTCACCGTCGCGTTGAAATCTTTGTACCAGGCGGTGACGTTGCCGCTGACGCGCGAGCCGACCAGCACCTTCACCAGCGGCTCCAGAATGCCCGTTGCGAGCACGGTCTGGGTCAGCGTGCCGCGCTCGACCTTTGCGGTCAGATAAGTCGGAGCGGCCGGAGGCTTGTTGTAGTTTGCGTAGCCGTAGTAACCACCCGCGCCGAGCGCGCCCAATGCCAGAATCGTCAGCAGAAAACGCATCGCTGGTTGCGACCTCCATGGTCGGTGGTTGGGTCGAGTCCGCGCGGCCCGGTCATTCTTCGCGGCGCACGCAGCGCGCGTGAAGCCGGAGCGGCGGGGCATCCGTGACGTTCCGCGTAGATGCTAGTGCGCTCCCG
>JALHOX010000221.1 GCA_022842805.1 Phycisphaerae bacterium
CGAAACCACCGGCGAAACCGCCCCGTCGGGCCTTTATCTCACCGGCGGCGGCGCAACGCTGAGCGGCGTTTGTCAGCACTTTTCCCGCGCGCTGGCCGTCGGCGCGCACATGCTCACCCCACGCCGCGCGCTCGCGAAGTGGCCCGGCGCGGCCCGTTGCCTGCGCTATCCCGATGAGCCGGCGATGACCACCGCGGTCGGCCTCGCGCTGGGAGATGCCCCATGACGCTGCGACGACCTGCCATCGACCGTCGCGCGGCCGCGCCCGGCCTCCCGATTATGGGCCCGCGCATCAATCTGCTGCCCGTCGTGCTGCAGCTTCGACAGCGCCTCCGCGACCGCGTGCGCCAGTGGGGCGTAGTCCTGGCATGCGCGTCGGTGCTGGTGCTGATGCTGATCGTGTCCATCAACGCCGGCGCTTACGCCGATCATCAACTGCGCACATTGCTCGACGCCGAGCAGCAGCGCGTGCAGCGCGAGGAGCGACGCAGCGCCGAAATCGCCGCCGAGGCGGCCGGCTTGCAGAAACGCTACCGCCAGCTGCAATCGCTCCGCAGCACCGAATCCTGGTCGCAGATGTTGCGAAAAGTCGCCGCCGCCGCACCCGCTCGCCTCATCGTGCGACGAATCGACGTCACGCCCGTCGCGGCGGATCTGGCCCGGCCTGCCGAAGCGCCCCCGGAGCCGGGCAAGCCCCCCGCGCCGCCGCGCCCGAGCCATCTGTGGAAAATCGAGGGCATCGCCGACGAGTATCAGGCCATCGTCGAATATCAGGGCCGTCTCCGGCAACTGAACGAATTCAGCGAAGTGCAGTTGATGCGCTCCGGCGCGGACAAGATCGGCGTGACCGCGGTGTACCAGTTCGTCTTTGAGTGTCGGAGATGAGCCGATGAATCGTCGCTCCGAATACCTGCTGCTCGCGACCCATGCCGGAGGCGTGGTGCTGCTCTCGGCCCTCGCCGCCGCCCTCGCCGTCACCGCGCTCGCGCCCTGGCAGCAGCGCGCCGCAGATCGCCCGCGCCTGAAGCGGGCCCTCGAAGAAACCAGCGAGCGCTGCGCGCACCTGATTCAGGTCAACCAGGACCACGCCGCCACGCTCCACGCCGCGGTTCATGCCGCCGAGCGCGAGGAGCGCCGCTGCAACATCACCGATTCACAGTTGATGGCCCTGGTCAACGCCCATTGCGGCGCCGGCGGCGTCTCCCTCGAATCGATCGAACCGCAGCCCGCCGTCCGCGGCGCCGCCTGGCGCGACGTGCAGATCCGGGGCCAGGGCCGCTTCACCGCGCTCCATCGCGTCCTCGCCGCGCTCGAGGCCGAATCGCCCTACCTCCAGATCACCAGCCTCCGCATCGAAGGACCGCTCAACCTCACCGGCGACACCATGACCTGCGGCCTGATGTGGACCTTGCGCTGGGTTCCGCCCGCCGCCCCAGGCGCCGCGAAGCCCGCCGGAGCCGCCTCATGAAGCTCACCCGTCGCCAGACATGGATGGGCGCCGGGCTGCTCGGCGCCTGCGGATTGCTCGTCGCCGATCGCCTCACCGGCGGCGCCAATCGCCCGCACCTCTCGCTCGCCGCTTCCACCGCGACCAGCGGCGACCGCGCCATCGCCGGCCAGCTCTCCGGTCTCACCCTGCTACCCGCCGCAACTCCGGAGAACGAGTGCCGCGCCGCAGTGCCCGACGTCTTCAATGCTTCGCGCATCGCCATCGAGCTCGCCCCGCCTACCGATACCGCCAAGCCCACGGCCGAGGCCCTCTCGTCCGGCGAGGAGTTCCAAAAGCAGTTCTCGCTCTGCGCGATCGTGCTTGGGTCGCGCCCTTCCGTGCTCATCGGACGCCAGGTGCTGCACATCGGCGATCAATTGGGCGAGTTCAAATTGCGCGCGATCGACGCCGAAGGCGCCGAGTTCGTCAACGACCGTGGCGAACAGATCAAACTCCCCGCCCCGCGCCGCGAGCGCCGCGCGACGGGCGGCTGAGCCGGCCGCGAGGGCTCGGCCCGCGCTCAGCGACAGAGGGCCGCGCCGAATGAGACTGGTTGTCCCCCACCCCCCGCGGCGCGACCCCCTTGGTCCCTCGTCGCTGCGCTACTCCCTCACGGCTTCATGCGCGCCGTTCTGGTGCAACACCAGCTTGGTCGCCTTGCCGTCGGCGCCGCGCACAAACACCAGTTGCGCGTCGACCACCGTGTAATAAAACTTGTCTTCCGCCTCCGGATAGACCTCAAACGTCGGCTGCCCGGTTAGACCCACCATCAGCTTGTCGCCGTCGCGCTTCACGGTGAACAACATCTCCGGCGCAAGGCGATAGTTGCCCTCCAACCCGTCATACTTGCTGACATCCACGTCGACGGGCCGTCGCTGCTGCGAAAGCGGTCGCTCAACGCGCTTCGCGGGGCTGTCCGTGCCGTCGACCTGCGTCAGCACCATGCCCGTCGCCTTGCCGCCCGGCTCTCCCTCAAACCGCACGCGAAAACCAACTTCGTTGTTGAAGAAGATTCCCTCGAATTCCGGCTCAATCTCGCGCGCCGGCTGCCCCGTGCGCTGAATGAACAGCCGGTCGCGATAGCGCGTCACTTCGCGATAGACCCCCTCGCTGATCTCATACACGCCGACATAGCGCTCCAAAGTCTCCTTCGGCAGCTTGGTTGCGATGCGATTCGTCCGCAGCGGGTACTTGGGCGTCAGCAGGTGAAACCCAATGTCGTCGATATCCGCCGCCGAGTTCGACAGCACCACCACGCCGCGCTTCGTCGCGGGGTCCATCCCCAGGAAGCTGTGATAGCCGCCCGTCCCGCCGTTGTGCCACACCACATTCGTCCCATGCATCGCCGAGACAGGACCCCAGGCCAGGCTCGTCTTCTCCTTGCCCGCGCCGATCGGAATGTCCACTCGCTGCGCGAGCGTTACCGTCTCCTCCAGCGGCGTCTTCCCGATCTGCAGATTCGCACCCGCATACTTGAGCATGTCGTTCACGCTCGAACGCAGCGCGCCCGCTCCGGCCATCGCCGGCAGATCCCAGTTCGGCACCGCCTTCAGCTTGTCATCGTGTCCCTGCGCCAGCCGTGCCTTCTGCTCGTCGCTGAGCGCGATCGTCGTGCTGCTCATCCCCAGTGGCCCGGTGATGCGATCCTTCACCAGTTCCGCATACGGCTTGCCGCTCTTCACCTCCAGAAGGTGACCCAGCAGCCCGTAACCCACGTTCGAATAAACCCGCTGACTCCCGATCTCGAACATCACGTCCGTATCCGAGAGCCACTCGTGCAATTGCTCCGTCGTGTAGTCCGCGTACGGATTCGTGACGTCCGCCGGCTGATGGTTCGCCGGCATCCGCTGCAGCCCCGACGTGTGCGTCGCCAGATCGCGCAGCGTCATCTCCCGCGCACCCGACTTCGGCGGAGCACATGTCTTCGGCAGCCACTGGCGGATCGTGTCTTCCGCCTTCACCTCGCCCGCCCGCACCATGTCCGCCAGCAGCGTGCCCGTGAAGGTCTTCGTGATCGAGCCGATCTCAAAGATCGTGTCACCGTCGAGCGGTCGCGAACTCGCCGATCCGCCCGATCCGTGCGCGATGACGCGCGTGCCGGCGGGCGAAATGAGCCCGACGACGATGCCGACCGAACGCTTGTCCTTGTCGACCGCCTGCTTCAGGATTTCGCGAATCTCTGCATCGCTCGGGAAAGCCGCCGCCTTCGCCGCCTCATCGCCGATCGCCGCTGCGCTCACCGCACCCCATCCCAGCGCCGTCGCAATCACCACCTGCGCCGCACCCGCGGCCAACCAACGTTTTCTCATCCGAAGTACTTCCTTGTCGTGTGTTGATTCAGCTTGCCGCGACGCAGACTACCAACCCGCCCGTGGGAGACGATCGGTTCTTGCGCGAACTTGTCGGCGATATGACGCACCCGGCGGCAGGGGGGAGGAGTTCGACTGAGATCAGCCGACTTTCGGCGTGGGCACCCCGCTCACAGACGAACGGCTGCCGACAGGCACGCGTGCCGACCGACTTTCCCGCCACGCCATGCCCCGCCCCCGCAGGCAAACAAATAACGCGACGCCCAATACCTGCGTCGCGCTGCGCGAATTCTGCCGAAAGGTCGCGATCGGCTTGCGATCGCCGGGCCTCGCGGCGGCGGCTACTTGCCGCTGACGGTGATGTAAGACATGACGCTGCCCAGGTCGCGAATGACGTCGACGCTGGCGCGGATCGTGTACTTGGCGCCCGGCTCAATCGTTACCGCAGGCCGCGATTCCATCTGGTGATGCCACGTCATGCCGCCGCGGATCCACTCTTTCCACGACGGACGCTTCGCCTGCCGCTGACGATGGGCCCGGACGACGTTCCGGTCCTTGCAGCAAAGACGAACGAGCGTCTTCTGCGCCGCCGCATTGCGCGGCAGCTTCTCAATTTTAATTTCGATGGTCGAGCCGGGGCTGATCGCCATGGTTCTCAATGCTCCTCGTCGCCGCTCTGTCGCCAGGCCTTAGAACCCGGACGACCGGCTAAATTCGAACCGGGGAATGTAGCGGTCCCCTCCGCAGGCTGCAAGCGGGGGGCTCCGCGACGGGGCGGTTTTCGAAACGGGACGGCGGCGACTGTCGCTAGATTCGGCCCTCCGGACCCCTCCAGCCCATTTCCTACGCCCGCCCCCGAGGCCCCGCGCCGCCGGCCGCAAGCTGGACAGGCCCGAATCCCGATACAATGGGCAACAAGGTTGGTGGAGGCTCTCCCGATCGAGAGGCGCGACCCGGAGTGTTGCGCAAAACCGACCGCGCCGCCCCCGGCGTGCAGCCCCGAGAAATGAGACACATTCCATGAAAAAGACAGTCGAACTACGCTATCGGACCTTGCGAGTCGCCGTCCTGCTCGCCCTCTTCGCCGGCTGCGTCACGCCGCCGCCGAACGGAAATGACAATGGCAACGGCAATTCGGCCAACGGCAACGCCAACACCACGCCTCCCCCCACACTCACCGACGCTCAAAAGGCCGCGATCAACGAAGCCAATCGCCTCTTCGGCGAGGCCGCCCAAACCCTGAGCGCCGCGCTCTCCGGCCCCGTCAATCCCTCATTCGACCCCGAAAACCCCTCCCTCATCGGCGGCTTCGGCACCTGTCCGACCGTGTCGTTCGTGTCCAGTGCCGACGTCATCGCCATGGCGATCGAGTACCCCAGCTCCGGCTGCAGCAGCCAGGACGCCGGCGACGTCACGGTCTCCGGTCTCGTCGGCCTCACCATCAACCGCGGCACGCGCGCCGGAACCATCACCTTCACCAACTTCGTCGTCGACGGCGTCGCAATCAGCGGCAACATGACCCTGGCCGTCACCGGAAATGCCACCACCGGCGTGCAGTTCCAAGGCAATCTCAACCTGACCATCGGCGGGATCACCGTCACCGGCGTCACCACCTTCGTCATCGCCGATAGCGGCGCGATCACCTTCAACTCCGACGGCATGACCGTCAGCGACAGCGATTCCAACTTCGTGCTCACGCTCGACGACGTCGTCGTCAACCCCATCGCCAACAACAACTTCGTGCCCCAGGCCGGCGTGATGACCTTCAACTTCGAGAGCAACTCGATCAGCATCACCTTCGCCGCCACCTCGCCCTCCACCCGCCAGGTGCAGGTCCGCGTGAACGGCTCCAGCCCGACCACCTATACGCTGCCCTAAGGCGCAACGCCGCAGCCGATCAAATTGCACCCTTTATCAGCCCCGCCGCGAGCCGGAGACGGTTTTCGCGACGGGGCTGTCCGTTTTGCCGACATCCCGTTGACCGCCCTCTATAATCATGGAAACAGTCTGGGATGGAAGCTGCCCCCGCCCCTCTGTCTGCAATCTGATCAACCGACCTTGGAGGTTTGCGCATGCGCGGTAGAAGTCTCGGTATGGCCGGCGTCTTTGGATTGACCATGGTGCTGCTGGGCGGCTGCCCCCAACCCCCCGCGCCAAACGACAACGAAAACACCAACGGCGCCGCCAACACGAACGCCAACACCCCCGCGAACGCGAACGAAAACGCGCCCGCCAACGCCAACGATAACCAGCCGGCCGCCAACACCAACGACAACGCCCCGCCCGCAAACAGCAACGCAAACTCGCCGGACAACACCAACCAGAACGCCCCGGCCAACGCCAACGACAACGCCCCGCAAAACGCAAACGACAACAGCACCGCCAACGCGAACGCCAACGGCAACACAAACTCAAACTCAAACTCGAACACGAACGCCAACGACAACAGCGGCGGCGGTGGCGGCCTCTCCGCTAATCAGCAGGCCGCCGTCAACGGCGCCGTCCTCCGCCTCAAAGCCCTCGACACCGTCATCGGCGTCCTGATCCCGTTCACCAGCGCGCTCCTCGAATTCCCCGATCCGACCGCGATCAACGTCTTCGGAACCTGCCCCGAGGTCGCCTGGGCCGGCAGTGGAAATAACTGGGCCCTCGGTCTCATCTACGACGAAAACCTCGGACAGCCCGGCTTCGGCGTCGGCTGCGTCGGCGCCGACATGGACGGCCTGCTCGTCGCCGGCCAGGTCCAGGTCAACTACACCAACTCCAACGCCACCGGCGTCTTCGCCTATCAGAGCATGACCATCGGCGGCGAAGCCGTCACCGTCAACGCCACCATGGTCCTCAACGGCGGCGGATTCGATGCCACCACCGGCCCCATCCCGCTCACCTACAACGGCTCCTTCGGCGGAAACGTCGCCGGCGACGAGACCTTCGGCGGAAACCTTTCGATGAGCATCCGCAACCACGTCGGCACCGTCGACCCCGCCCTCGTCACCATCAACGCCACCGGCTATTCGCTTGGCCAAACCGGCCAGACCGCCTTCAACGCCGATCTCGCCGGCATCGTGGTCGACGTCCTCGGCAACGCCAGCTTCACCCCCGAAGCCGGCACGCTCACCTTCACGCCCGCCGGTGAGCCCCAGATCGTCATCACCTTCAACGCCCAAAGCCCCGCCAGCGGGACCGTCCAGGTCTCCGTTGGCGGCGCCGCAGCCGTGGCCCACGTCGTGCCGGGCGCCGCGAACTAACGCAGCCCGCCATGCCGGCCCGGCCGGAGCTCAACGCTCCCCGCCGCCGGCACTAAGCCAATCAACGCCGCTCGGTCGCGCACCCGCGCGAACCGGCGGCGTTCTTCATTTCTCAGCGATTCGGACGGCGGCAGGGGAGTAACCACTCGCGCAAGCACGCACCCGAGCCACGAAGTAAATCACCCCGCGCTCGACCGCTGCCTCAAGAAAATCCACGTGTTCTGAAACGGAAAATGCGCGAAGCGCGCAGAGAATTGATGGAAATCGGGGCGACAGGACTCGAACCTGCGACCTCTTGCACCCCATGCAAGCGCGCTACCAGACTGCGCCACGCCCCGGTCAAGCGACTGGACGCGGAGCCGGCCCGTTCGCCGCTCTCGCTTCTCGTCACCAGTCAGAAGCGTACGCCGCGGACCGCCAAAGGTCAATTCGAACCCGCCACATCGCCGCTAGACCGCCCCAATCTCGCCACTGCGATCGCCCTCAGCCGCCCGCCCCGGCCGTCGCCGCAGTCGCCGCCGCCGTGGCGCCGTTCGACTCCGCCCGTCGCCGCGCGATCCGCGCATAGCGGCCATGAATCAGCATCAGATTCCGGGCATAAATCGGAAGCCCCAGTAGCTGCGCAAACGTGATCACAGGGTCGCCGCGCAGAAACGCATAGGTCAGCAGCATCATCC
>JALHOX010000222.1 GCA_022842805.1 Phycisphaerae bacterium
ATCTCACCGCCACGCATGTCGATCGCGTCGATGTCGACCTGCGCTCGGGGAGCGGCGGCGGCGATGGCGCGGCCGACTCCGTCACCGTCAGTGCCACGGAAAGCGCCGAGACGTTTGGCGCCACCGGCGACGCCGGCGGTGTGAGCGTATTTGGCTTGGCGGCGACCGTCCGCGTCTTCTTCGCAGATGTCGCGAGCGACCGCCTCACCCTCAATGCACTCGGCGGCGATGACGTCGTCGACGCCTCGTCACTCGAAACCGGCGGCATCCCGCTCACGATCAACGGCGGCCTCGGCAACGATGTCATGCTCGGCGGAGCAGCCGCCGACTTCTTCAACGGCGGTGACGGCGCCGACGTCGCCCTCATGGGCGCCGGCGACGACACCTTCGTCTGGAACCCGGGTGATGACAACGACACCCTCGAAGGTCAGGGCGGATTCGACACCATGCTCTTCAACGGCGCCAACGTCAGTGAGTTGATCACCATCTTCGCCAACGGGGGTCGCGCCGTCTTCACCCGCAACGTCGCCAACGTGATCATGGACATGAACGATGTGGAGAGCATCGACTTCACGGCTCGCGGCGGCGCCGACTCCATCACCGTACAGGACCTGAGCGGAACCGACGTGACCGAGATCAACGCCAATCTCGAGGCCACTCCGGGCGCCGGCGCCGGCGACGGACAGGCCGACAACATCATCGTCACGGGCACCAGCGGCGATGACGTCGCAACGCTCGCGGGCGACGCCTCAGGCACGTCCGTCTTCGGCCTCGCTGCTCAGATCAACATCACCGGTACGGAGGCGGCCAACGATCGTCTCACCATCAACACCTTGGCCGGCGATGACGTCGTGGAAGCGTCAGGCCTCGCAACCGGCGCAATCCAGCTCACCGCCAACGGCGGCGACGATGATGACGTGCTCGTCGGTGGCGCCGGAAACGACATCCTCGCCGGCGGCAACGGCGACGACGTGCTGCTGGGCGGACCGGGCACCGATACCCTCGACGGCGGGTCGGGCTCCAACGTCGTGATCCAAGACTAAGCACCCCCGCACCTTCCGAACCCGACGCGCAGCCGCGCGTCGGGTCCGGCGGGCTGAGTCTCGGCAATCAGACCCACCGGCCTCACACGGCAGTCTGATAAAAACCGCTCTGCCACCCGTCGCCGAGAACATCCCACCACCACACCGGGCCTCCCGCCAGTCCATCAGGCGGCAGGCCCGGTTTTTTTTTCCGACTCAGTTTGCGCACCGCGACGCCGCTTTCCGCTTTGGGAGTGATGCGCGCGGGGCACGGCGTATCGAGCAGAGCGGAGCTGCAATCCGCCGTCGATCCATCGCCGGCGTTCTCCGAGGAAGTTCGCGATCCCATCGGATGACCCCGGCGGAATCGCACGCTGCTGAAGCCGGCCCCCAACGCGATCCGCGGCAAAAACGCAGCCCGCCGCTGGGCTGTTTGTTCGACGAACCAGCTGCAATCTTCGTGCAACCTAACACATGGAGGATAACTGCGTGAAACGCCTGAAGTTCTTGAGCAAGCTCACCCTCGTCGGAGGCCTCTTCTGGGCCATCCCCGGCTGCCCGCCGCAGAACAACGGTAACAACGACGATGGCAACGATGGTCGCTTTGATACGCCGACGCGGTCGAGCACGATTGCGTTGACCAGCGACGATCGGTTTGCGGTGGTGGTCAATCGCGAGACCGACAGCGTCGCGATTCTCGAAGTCCGCGACGCCAACAAGAACGACACCGCCAATCTGCTGGCCGAGCTGGCCGTCGGCGACGAGCCGCGCAATGTCGCGCTGCTGCCCGACGACAGCACCGCCTTTGTCACCAACACCGCCAGCGGCACTGTCTCGGTCATCGCGCTCGACGCCGAGAACGGCTTCTCCGTCACCGATGACATCGCCGTCGGCACCGAGCCGCGCGGCTGCGCCGTCACGCCCAACGGCACGCGGCTCTACGTCGCCAACCACACCAACAAGACCGTCTCGGTCATCAACACCGACACCCTGGCCGTCATCGCCACCATCAATCTGCCCGGCTTCCCGCAGGCCATCGCCATCACCAATGACGGCGACGGCGACGACAACGACGAGACCGTCTACGTCACCGAGTTCTTCGCCGAGACCATCGAGGGCGGCAGAGGCGAAGCCTTCGACGACGGCAAAGAGGCCTTCGTCGACGCCTTCACCGTCGGCAATCCCGGCTCGCTGACGCGCATCACGCTCTCGCCGCTGGCCAACTCGGGCTTCACGGCCAACCGCAACATCTTCTGCAAGCAGCTCAACGCCGCCGCCGCGTTCGACACCTTCTGCCCCGACACGACCATCATCGACGCGACCAACAACATCATCGATGAGGATGTGCAGGCGGTCTTCCCCAATCAGCTTCACGCCGCCCTGATCCGCGGCACGCGGCTCTTCCTGCCCAGCATCGGCGCGCAGCCCGAGCCGCCCATCCGCTTCAACGTCAACGTCCAGGCGCTCGTGCACGTCGTCAACACCGCCAACAACACGCAGAACGCCAACGAGCACCTGAACCTCAACAACCAGATCAAGCTCGAGACGCAGCCCTCCGTCGCCCAGGAGACCAGCGTCCTGACGCGGCTCTTCTCGGCCGACACCGTCGCGGTCGACGCCGACGCCGAAGGCAAGAATTTCCTCTTCGTCTCGCGCGGCGGAAACTTCGTCATGAAGGCCCAGCTCGGCAACGACGGCCTGCTGACGCTCAACGCCCCCAACATCGTCCGCTTCCAGACCGGCAACCTGCCCAATGGCGTCGTCATCAACAGCGAAGGCACCCGCGCCTACGTCAACAATGAAGTCAACGTCTCGGTCAGCGCCCTCAACCTGCAATCCAACACCGTGATCACGCGCGACATCCCGACCGGCACCCCGCCCACCCCCGGCACGTTTGATCATGCCGTGCTGGTCGGCAAGCTGGCCTTCTTCTCGGCCCTGGGCGTGCCCGACAACGAGATCTTCGACAAGCCGGTCCGCAACATCAATCCGCTGCTCTCGCGCAACAAGATGTCCGACAACAGCTGGAGCAGCTGCGCCTCGTGTCACCCCGACGGCCTAGCCGACGGCGTCACCTGGATCTTCGCCACCGGACCGCGCCAGACGCTCCCGCTCGACGCCTTCTTCGCCAAAGACCACCCGATCGATCAGCGCATCAGCAACTGGAACGCCGTCCGCGGCAGCGTGACCGACTTCAATGAGAACTCGGTCGCGGTGCAGGGCGGCAAGGGCTTCGCCGGCGACCCGATCAACCCCGGCGTCTACAACCACGGCCTGAACTCCGGCGTCAGCGACGCGCTCGACGCGCAGACGCTCTGGGTCCAGACCGTTCGCGCCCCGATCCTGCCCGATGGCGACAACGCCGCCAGCATCGCCGCCGGCCGCGACCTGTTCGAGACCAACTGCGCTTCGTGCCACGGCGGACCGAAGTGGACCAAGAGCCAGATCGTCTGGGCGGATAACCCGGGCTTCATCGCCAACCCGCTCGCGGGCGGCGCCCCGCGCGATATCGGCGTCGACAACGCCGGCAACGGCCAGGTCCGCAGCTACACCAGCAACGGCCAGACCATCACCTTCATCGAGCCGGTCGGCACCTTCAGCAACCAGAGCCCGATCGAAATCCGCAACAACGCGACGCTCGCCGCGGGCGGCATCGGCTTCAACGTGCCGGGCCTCCTGGGCATCGCCTATCACGCCCCCTACTTCCACGACGGCTCGGCCAAGACGCTCCAGGAAGTGCTCAATCGCCACACCATCGGCGGGGTCACGATCTCGACCCTGCTGAACGCGACCCAGCAGGCGCAACTGATCGACTTCCTCGAAACCATCGACGGCGCCACGATCCCCTTCCGCAGCGCCACCGACGACTTCCGCGACGCCGTCGGCGGATAAGTCCGTTCAGTAGCGGCCTGCGGCTCGCAGGCCGATGTGGGACCGGTTTCCAACCGGTCGCCACATACCAACCGACCCTCCTACAACCCGCGACGGCGCTCGGGCGACTCCCCGAACGCCGTCGCGGTGTTTTTCACATCACCGCAGCGAATAAAGCGCTTCGAAACCAATCTCCGAGCCACAATTCTCGCCCACGCACGACGCAACACTCACCGATATCTGTGCTGTCTCTCATCGCGCGATCGCCCCTCGGCCGTCCTCATCGAAAATCACGCGACGCAATCGACAGCTCCGTCAGCGACGGCGCCTGGGCCGCTTCGAGCCGCTCCAGCTTGTGCGCCACCACATGCACCACCCCGTCCTGTCGCTGCACGCGGCCGCGCACGATCACCACGCCCGCCCCCGCCGCCCGGCGATAGCGCTGATAGGTCTGTCGCCAGACCACGATGTTCGCCACGCCCGTCTCGTCCTCCAGCGTCAGAAACGTCACGCCCTTCGCCGTCCCCGGCCGCTGTCGCACCAGCACCAGCCCCGCCACCGCCACCCACTCGCCCGGCGGCGTCCGCTTCTCGTCGCTCAAATCTGAGCAAACGCGCACACCCCGACTCCGCAGAAACTCACGCACAAACGACATCGGATGTCGCCGCAGCGAAAGACCGACCGAGGCGTAGTCGTGCCGCACCTCCAGACTGTCGCAGAACGGCGGCAGCGGCGTCTGCTCCGATGGCGCCGTCGCGTCGAGCGGATCGAACAGCGGCAGGCGCTCGTCACGCAGCCGCCGCGCGTGCCAGAGCGCCTGCTGCCGCGAAAGACCCAGCGACCCAAACGCATCGGCCGCCGCCAGCCGCCGCAGCGCCACGGCCCGCGCCCCGCTCGCTCGCCACAGCGCGAGGATCGACGCAAACTTTCCCTGCCCCGACCTGCCGTTCATCCCTGCGCAGCGCTCGACCACCGCGCGACGAATTTTCTCGCCGTCGATCTGGCTCAAGCCCGCCACCATCCGCAGCCCAAGCCGCAGCCCGCCGTCCGCCTCAATCGAACAATCCCAGTCGCTCTCATGCACATCGACCGGCCGCACCTCGACGCCATGCGCCCGCACATCGCGAATCAGTTGCGCCGGGGCGTAGAAACCCATCGGCTGCGAGTTCAGCAGTGCCGCGCAAAACTCAGCCGGATGATGCCGCTTCAACCACGCCGAGGCATAAACCAGCAGCGCGAACGAGGCGGCGTGACTCTCCGGAAAGCCATACTCGCTGAAGCCTTTCATCTGATTGAAGCAGCGCTCCGCGAACTCGCGCGCGATCCCGTTCGCGACCATGCCCTCGACCAGCATCGCCCCAAACCGCACGATCAGATTCCCCTTCCGCTTCCACGCCGCCATCGCCCGCCGAAGCTGATCGGCCTGCCCCGGCGTAAAGCCCGCCGCCTTCACCGCCAGCGCCATGCACTGCTCCTGAAACAGCGGAACGCCCAGCGTCTTTTGCAGCACATCGCGAATCGCCGGATGGGCATAATCCGGCTGTTCCAACCCCTGCCGCCGGCGCAGATAAGGATGCACCATGTCGCCCTGAATCGGCCCCGGTCGCACGATCGCCACCTCGATCACGAGGTCATAAAAACAGGCCGGCTTCAGCCGCGGCAACATCGACATCTGCGCCCGCGACTCGATCTGAAACACCCCCACCGTGTCGGCCTTCTGGATCATCGCATACGTGTCCGGGTCTTCGGCCGGAATCGTGGCCAACGAAAACTCGCCGCCCTGCCGATCGTTCACCAGCTTCATGCAACGCCGCAGCGCCGTCAGCATGCCCAGCCCCAGCACATCGACCTTTAATAGCCCCAGCGCGTCAATGTCGTCCTTGTCCCACTCGATCACCGTGCGATCGGCCATCGCCGCGTTTTCGATCGGCACCAACTCGCACAGCGGCGGCTGCGAGATGACGAACCCGCCCACATGCTGCGACAAGTGCCGCGGAAAGCCCAGCAGCTCCGTCGTCAGCCGCAGAAACCAGCGCGTCGTCGGATCGGCGGGGTTGAGGCCCATCTCGCGCAGTCGCCCGTCATCGATCAACCCGCCGTCCCACCACTCAATGCCCTTGGCCAGCCGATCGACCAGATCCAGCGAAAAACCCAGCGCCTTGCCCACGTCGCGTACCGCGCTGCGCCGACGATACGAAATCACCTCGGCCGTCAGCGCCGCGCGATCGCGCCCATACTTGCCGTAGATGTATTGAATCACCTCCTCGCGCCGCTCATGCTCAAAGTCGATGTCGATATCGGGCGGCTCGTTGCGCTCCTTGCTGACGAAGCGCTCAAACAGCACGTCGATGCGGGCCGGGTCCACCGCCGTCACACCCAGACAAAAGCACACCGCCGAATTCGCCGCCGCCCCGCGCCCCTGACAGAGAATGCCCCGCGAACGCGCGAACAGGACCAGATCATGCACCGTCAGAAAATATGGCGCATAGTTCAAATCGCTGATCAGCCGCAGCTCATGCGCAATCTGCCCGCGCACCTTCTCCGGCACGCCCGCAGGATAGCGCTGCGCCGCACCGCGCTCCGTCAGCGCCGCCAGGTGATCGATCGGCGTCGTGCCCGCCGGCACGACCTCGTCCGGATAGTCATAGCGCAGTTGATCCAGCGAAAAGCCCCGCGCCCGCCGCGCGATCTCCAGCGTCTGTTCGATCGCCTCGGGCGCGAAGCGAAACAGCCGCTCCATCTCCGCTCGCGACTTCAGATGTCGCTCCGCATTCGCCTGCAACCGCAACCCCGCCTGCGACAGCGTGCAGCCGTTGCGAATGCAGGTGAGCACATCCTGCAGCGCGCGGCGATCGGGCGCGTGATAGAGCACGTCGTTGGTCGCCAGCAGCGGCAGGCCCACGCGCCGCGCCAGCGACGCCGTCTGCTCCGCGCGATCCGCATCTTGATCGCGATAGGCCACGCGCGCGGCCAGCCACAAGTCGCCGTTCAACCCGTCTTTCAATCGCCGCAGCGTCGCCTCAACCTCCGCCGGCTGCTCTTCGTCGATCAGCGCCGCAACCAGCAGCCCCGCCCCATGTGTCGCGAGATCGGCCAGAGCCAGTGTGCAGGCCCCCTTCTCCGCCCGGCGCTTGCCCACGCTGAGCATGCGACAAAGTCGGCCATACGAGGCCCGGTCCGTCGGATAGACGAAGACCGACAAGCCCGGCAGATCCACCAGCCGCAGCCGCGCCCCGATCACCAGCGATATGCCGCGCTCCTTCGCCGCCACATGCGCCCGCACCACGCCCGCCAGCGAATGCAAGTCCGTCACCGCGATAGCGCGATACCCCAGCGCCGCCGCCGTCTGCACCATCTCTTCCGGATGACTCGCCCCCTGCAGAAATGTGAAATTGCTGGTGACGCACAATTCCGCATAATCCGGCGCGTCATTCCCGGCGTCGCTCGCAACCGGCTCAGGGCGCGTCGTCGCCGCGTCCGGATTTCGAAACGGGTGCGGCCGCAACTTGGGAAATTCGACATCCGGCATGGCTCAGGCCCAATCTCCCTGCACAAACCAACGATCGGTCGCGACAATCCGCACCAGCCAGAGCCAGGTCCCTTCCTCCGTCTGCACCGCGAAATAGTCCTGGTCGAGCCGCCGCACCTCCTCGGCCGCGCACTCCCGCCGCCACCACTCTTCGCCGATCCGCTCCGGCCCGCGACACGCGATGACGCCCTGGCTTCGCCCGTTCCAGCAAACCTGCAGGATCGGCCCGTCGGGCGCTTGTAGCGTCACGCTCGCGCTCACCGGCCGCGCAAAGAGCCGCGTCGGTCGCGCCGCCG
>JALHOX010000223.1 GCA_022842805.1 Phycisphaerae bacterium
CCGTTTCTGCATGTGGACGGGCCGCTGGTCGAAGCGGTGTTCAGCAACCTTTTGGAGAATGCGGCTCGCTACACGCCGCGTGGTTCGACCGTGACGATTCGCGCTGCGCGTCGAGGGGGCGGCGTTCTGATCGAGGTGTTGGACGAGGGGCCGGGGCTTTCGGCGGGCACAGAGCGGGAGGTGTTCCGCCGCTTCGTGCGGCAGCGCCCGCGCGGCGATCGCCAGGGCACGGGACTCGGGCTGGCGATTTGTGACGCGGTGGTGCGGTTGCATGGCGGCGAGATCGGCGCGGAGAACCAGCCGGCGGGAGGCGCCCGCTTTTGGTTCACGCTGCCGGTCGATGGGGCGGCGCCGGCGGAGTCGGCGGACAGAGGAGGATTGGGCATTACGGCCGGCGAGCCGTCTTTGGGCGGAGAGGGGGCATCATTGTGAACGCCGCCGCAGCCTGTGTTTTGCTGATCGAAGACGAACTGCCGATTCGACGTTTCCTGCGTCCGGCGGTTGAAGCCGCGGGTTGGCGGCTGGTGGAGGCGGAGGGGGGCCAGCGCGGCATTCTGGAAGCGTCTCAGTGCAGGCCGGATGTCATCATTCTGGACCTGGGGCTGCCCGACATGGATGGCATTCAGGTAATTCAGCGGGTGAGGGAGTGGTCTGTGCTGCCGATCATCATTCTTTCGGCGCGGGGGCAGGAGGCCGACAAGATCGCCGCGCTTGATGCGGGGGCCGACGACTATGTGCAGAAGCCGTTCAGCGTGGGCGAACTTGTGGCGCGCATTCGGGTCGCGCTGCGTCACGCGGCGAGTCGGGCGCAGCCAGCGCCGGATGCGACGATTGTCGCCGGCGATCTCGCGATTGATCTTGCGCGACGGCTGGTGACACGGGGTGGTGCGGCGATCCACATGACGCCGATTGAGTACAAGCTGCTGACGACGCTGGCGCGGCATGCGGGCTTGGTCATGACGCACCGCCAGCTTTTGCGGGAAGTGTGGGGGCCCGGACATGCGGAGGATTCGACCTATCTTCGCATGTTCGTGCGGCAACTGCGGCACAAGCTTGAAGCGAATCCGACGCAGCCCAAGCACTTGCTGACCGAAGTGGGGGTTGGATATCGATTCGTGACGGAGTGATTGTTGGACGCCGCATGCCGAGTGCGCTGCCGCGGCGTTGGCCCATTTTGAGAACGCTCGAGCCTGAGAAGTCCGGTGGGTCAGTCGTCGTCATCGTGTCGCTTGTTGTTCTCCGCGCTGTGCTCGCTGCCGGCTTCGTTTTCCGTCTCGCCGATTTGAAGCGTGGTCCCGAGCAGGGGTAGTCGGGTCGTCTGGGTGGTTGCGTCGAAGTTTTGAACGAGGCCGAAAGACCAGGCCGAAACGACGGCCAGAGAAGCGACGGCGAGGGCGGGGTGCGACGAGCGGATGCCGTCGGCTGGATCGGCGATTTTTCGTCCGTGAAGCATGCTTGCGACGATGTTCTCGTGGTGACGGATCATATGAAGGACGACGCCTGCGACGTGCGCAATCACGACGGCGACCATCGCGTAGGCCAGAAACTCGTGGATTTCTTTCACGCCCTCGTTGCCCCGGCCCAACATGATGCCCGTGGCGGCCAAGCCGATCATGAGCGCGAGCATGGCGAAAATCGCGTAAGCGGAGCCCGGGTTGTGTCCGACGTACCGCTGACCGCCGCCGAAGAGCGTCGACTTCATGTATTGAGCGACCGCGGCGGGGGCGAAGGCGAAGTTGGAGAAGCGCGCGTAGCGCGTGCCGATGAGGCCCCAAACGACGCGCAGAATGACCATCAGTGAAATCGCAAGTCCGATGATTGCGTGGTAGGGGAAGAGCGGATTGTCGTCGCCGAGGAGCAGCGAAATGACGGCGGCGGCGATGAAGCCTGCGGCGAACAGTCCGTGGAAGAGGCGGGTCGGGATATCCCAAACAAGGTTCTGAGACATGGCGGGACCTTTGTGCCTTTCTGCAAAAAAAAAATGCGCGCCGATGACGTACGCACCGTGGCTTGTCTTTGTTGCTGTACAAAGGAGTTCCGCCTTTTCTAGGGAATATTGCTACGAATTCCGGGTTCGATGGCCAGCGCAGGTGGACGCAGCGGCCATCAAACGATCGCAGCATTGAGCGAAAGATCAGGCCGTTAATCAGCAGTGTTTTCCGTCGAATTCTCGGCGGCGATCGGGGCGAACGGCTGGCGTGGGCGATAGCAGGGCTTAAAACCAATTCAGGTTTGGAGGGGCGCGATGTGTTCGAATACGCTGCATGGCGGCGCTACGACGCGGTGAATTGCGGTATCGCTGAAACTGTGCGTGGCGCCCCTTTGAAGCAACTGAAAAGGTGATATGCCGCCGCCCGACCTCAAACTGATGCTGGTGGAGGACGATTCGCGTGTGGTGGAGATCGTCCGTCGTGGGCTGGCGCCGCGCTGCGCCAAGTTTCGGCAATATTCGACGATCAGCGGAGCACGCGGGGCGTTGGCGGGCGGCACGCGATTCGATCTGATTTTGCTTGATTTGGAATTGCCGGATGGCGACGGTCGGGAGTTCGCTCGCCAATATCGAGCGGATGGGGGGCAGACGCCGATCATCATCCTGACGGGGCACGACTCGGTGCGTGATCGCGTCGCGGGTCTGCAATCGGGGGCGGATGATTATTTGCCGAAGCCGTTCGACGTGTCGGAACTGGAGGCGCGGATCGACGCGGTCTTGCGGCGTTCGCGGGCCCAGCCGATGCAGTTGTTGACGTACGAGGGCGTGGAGGTCGACGTGATGAAGCGCGAATTGCGGCGCGACACGATCGTCGAGCCGCTGTCGCTTCGGGAGTTCGACCTGCTGGCCTATTTCATTGCGCACGCCGAGGAAGTGCTGGAGAAGCGGCGAATTCTTCGGGACGTTTGGGGGGACGACACGCTGCAGGAAGACAACCTGCTCCAAGTCTACATTCGTTTTCTTCGCACGAAGCTGGAACGAGACGGCGCGACACGGTTGATCCACACGATTCGCGGGGTGGGGTATGTGTTCTCGCTGCAAGAGCCGGAGTCGCCGCGATGAGTGGCGCCTGCGAGCGAAGGATCATGGGGCTGGCGGCGTGGGTGGTCGTGGGAGTGGCGGCGAGCCGCGCCGGCGGACCGGCGCCGAGCGCTACCGTGCATGACCTCGAGTGCGACGTCATCGTGCGACGCACCGATGCGGGCGGGATTGCGCCGTATGACCCGCTAGTGCATCGGCCGCCGGATGTGGTGAGGGTCGTGCTCGGCAACTGGCAGCCGATCGATCCGCAGGGGGACGTTTTTGTCGGCGGTTTTGACGTAAGCGGCGAGTTTCTGCGGATCGACGTTCGCTTTGCCGGGTTGCAGAACCCGCCTGGAGCCACTGCGCCCGCGAGCTTTGCTCCGTTCGAATTTGGTCCGCACCCGGTCTATGGATTCCTTGAGGTGGACATCGATTTAGATAATCACACCGGCGGGGAAACGGGCGCGCCGCAGTTTCGATATCCGGCGAACGTGGCGCGATTCGGCGGAGTGCCGGCGGGCGACCGGTTTGAGGAGCGCGTGCTGCGAACGCCCGATGATGACGATTCGGAATTTGAGTCGTCGCCGTACGTGGAGCGAAGCGGCGAGGAGTTTCACCTGGCGCTGCTGCCGACGTCGTTTGCCGCGGGGGGCATCGCGCGGCTGGTGGGCGATCAGGACAGCATTTTCGAGAGCGGCGAGACGTGGGTATTGAGCGGTCGCTGGTTTCATCGCGCCCACGGGTTTGAGCCGTTCAGTCTGGCCCAAGGCGGTGCGGCGGCGGGGGAATACATGCCGATCAGCCCGCTTCGATTTTCGCACGATGTTTCGAGTGATGAGACGGCGGTTTCGCTGGTGTTTCCGTTGACGAACGCGGCGGCGGCGGCGCTGAGCGGGGAGGCGCCGCAACCGAACAACGCCGATCCCAGCGACCAGGCGTCGGTCGAAGAAGGACTGGTGGATCTGGTCGAGAGCGCGCAGTTCGCGCTGGCGTTTCCCTCGGGAGCGCCGGAGGAGATTCTGATTACGGGCTGGGCTCTGGAAAGTCCGGCGAATCGTCTGGATGCATGGCGGTGGCGCATGACGATGCTGGCCGGTGCGAGCTACTCGGCCTCTGGTTTTGGATTTGTCTGGACTGATGTGCTGCCGAATCCGACGCGCGGCGACGTGAACGGCGAAAACGGGGTGGACCATGACGACTTCAACAACTTGTCAGACTACGTCGAAGGTCATGACCACGACGACGGTGTGAATGACGATCGCGTGGTTTTGAGCGGATTTCCCGCGTCGTTTTCGGTGTTCGACGTGAGCGGGGATGGCGTGGTCGACGAGGGCGATCTCGCGTTTCTGAGTCCGGTCGGCGACGCGGATCTCGACGACGACGTCGACTTGCACGACTTCGCACGTCTTCAAGCGTGCAGCGCTCAATTCGGAGTGATGGGATGCGATTTGGCGGACTTGAATCGGGACGGGGAGAGTACGAATAGCGATGCATGCTGGCTCGCGCAGATTCTGACCGGACCTCAGTAAGAACGAGTACATTACGACGGTGCTGCGCGTGTTGAATAGCTTGACTAGCGATCGTCGGGCCTCGCGCGCTGCGCGGCAGGGGCGGGGATTTACACTGGTTGAGACACTGGTCGTCATGGCGATCATCGCGATTCTGATTGCGGTCTTATTGCCGGCCATCGGTTCGGTCCGCGGTCAGGCGGGGATGCTGCTTTGTTCCTCGAACATGCGCACGATCGCGATGCAATTTCAGGCTTTCGCGGACGGCACGGCTGTGGGCGGCCGCGGCGACAGTGAGGCGCTGGGCCGCGCGCGATTTCGCATCGGGGACTTTCAAGAAAGCCAGTATCGAATCGACGAATTCTGGGATCGGGCGATGGAGAGCGAGGTGCGGCTGGTCGCCGGCGCCGATGTGATGGTGTGTCCTGCCAACCGCGGCGAGCTGTTTCGGCGGCGCGGTGCGGCATGTGGTCGAGAGTCGGTCGCGCCCGAGTCCAATGTTTCGCTGGCATTCAATATGCGGTTGGCGCGCGCCGTCGTGATTGTGAACGGGACGCCGCGCCTGTCGCCGGTCGGAAGTACTTCGGTGCGGAGCGAGATTGAGAATCACCCGCTTGTGCCGCTGGTATTCGATGTGGACGCGGCAAAAGCGAATCGCAGCGGGGTTGAGGCGTACTATGCCGCGCCGCCGGTGCAAGTCGACGATCCGTATCGGTCGGGTCGCTACTGGTTTCCCAGCGTTCGGCACCGCGGCAAAGCCAATGTGGCATTCGTCGGGGGACATGTTCTGGCCGCCCAAAATCCGGCCGAAGAAGCGTGGAACTGGGGTTACTCGGCGCAGGTCGGCGGCTGATCGATGAGGGGCGCGTGATATCCGAGCCGGCGATATGACGCTTCGCACGCGGTTGATTCTGCTGCATTCCTCGCTCGCGGCGTTCGCGCTGCTCGCCACGGCGACGACGATCTTTCTGGTTCAGAATCAACTGGCGGGCACGGCGCAGACCTTTGATCGGCTGGTGTCAGAAGCACAGTACGTGGATGAGGCACGGGCCCATTTGCAGACGCTGGACGTGCACCTTCACGAAGTGCTGATTGGGCGGCGGGCGGCCGATGAGGTGCTGGCTGCGGACAGTCGCGGGGTGGCGGCCCACCTTGCGGAGCTGGGGCGTTTGTGGGGGCCGGATGTCGCGCAAGGCCGAGATGACCCGATTGCGGCGCTGTCGGGCCGGCTGGGTCGGGAGCTGGGGGAGTTCATCGCGCGGGCTCGGCAGGGGGATTTGAGTCAGGCCGAGCAGCTCTTTAAGCGGTCGATGGAAGCTGAGACTCTGCCGGCTTGTGATCGGGCGCTGGTTCAGCTTCGGCGGGCCATCGACGCGCGGCGTGCTTCGGCCAGTGCGCGGCTGGTGGGCAACGATGCGATGATTCTCTGGGCGTCGTTGGCGTTGGGCGTGATCGGGACCGGGATCGTGGCGATCGGCGCGGTGATTGTCCGCCGCCGGCTCATTCAGCCGATCGAGCGTCTGTCGGTTGCGGCCGATGCGTTTGCGCGGGGCGACCTTTCGCAGCGTGTGGCGCTTGATTCGGGCGACGAGCTGGCGGCGCTGGGGGGGACGCTGAACGACATGGCGGTGCGACTGAGCGCTTCGCAGCGCAAGTACCAGTCGTTGTTCGCGAATCTGCGCGACGGGCTGATCGTCTGTGACGCGGCCGGCGTGGTGCGCGAGTGCCACGATGGGGAGCCGCCGCTGCTGGGTGTTGCGGCGCGGCAGGCGGTGGGCGGGCGGATCGCCGAGATCTGGGCGGCGTGGCAATCGCCGGATTTGAACTGGATGGAGCTAACACGACGCGGGATCTCGGAGCGCGGCCCGATCCGGCTGAGCAATGTGGCCGTCGATCGGAACGGGTCGAGGCGACACTTTGATCTGACGGTGTACTCAGTCGAGCTGGAGGATCGGCCGCACGCGGCGTTTTCGCTACGCGACGTGAGCGGGCGGGTTCAGCTTGAGCAGGTGCGGGCGCGGGCGGAGGCGAGCGAGGTTGCGGTGCGCTTTGCGCGCGGGATTGCGCACGACTTCAAGAATCTGCTCGGCGCGGCGCTGCATGCGCTGGGCGATGGGGTCGACAACCCGCGTGTGCGCACGGCACACGAAGCCTGTGAGCAGGCGGCGCGGCTGGCGCGGCGACTGATGCGATTTGCCACGATGGATGCGGGATCGGCGCAGCGCGTGGCGCTGGCGAGCGCGGTTGCAGACATCGTCGCGTCTCTGGGGCTGGAGCGGCGCGACGATATTCAGGTGGAGCTGAGACTGCCGTCGGACGCGTTTGCGATGGTTGATCCGGATCATCTCGCGCAGATCGTGCTGAACCTGATTACCAATGCGGTCGAGGCGATGCCTGCCGGCGGGCGTTTGTCGATCAGTGCCGGGCGCGACTGCATTCGCGAGGGCGAGGGGCCGCCGCCGACAGGGCAGGTGGCGCTGTGCGTCAGCGACACGGGAGTGGGGCTGAGCGTCGACGCGATGCGTCACATCTTTGAGCCGTTTTACTCCACCAAGCCGCGCGGCGACTACGGGCCGCGCGGGCTGGGCTTGGCCGTGACCTATGCGGCGGTGCGTCATTCGGGTGGGCATATTCGAGTTGAGAGCGAGCCGAACAAAGGCTCGACGTTCACGGTTTTCCTGCCGGCAGACTGAGGTCGTTCCGGCCCGGCTGAAATCCGGTTCAGATTTCTCGTGTCGCGTCTCGACGTTTCTACGATTCAAACAAGACGGTGGATCATGCGCTGCCGCCGTTGCGCCGCCGGCGCTTGACTACCTGGTGATCGCAGGCCGCGTTCGGGTCTGCGTGATGATCCAATCGTCGGTTTGATCACGGCCGAGGTCATTCGGCATCCGCCCCGTGGGCCGGGCCTTTGCACCGCCGCGCGTCATGGGTGGTCGGCTCGGAGCGAACGGGACAGGGAGATTTACCATGTGGATTTTGCTGCGAAGTCGACACCGGAGGGCGCGGGTCGCGACCGTGCTCGCGATGAGTGGGTTGCTGGCGTGCGCCATGGCGCCGACGGAAGGGACCGCCGATCGTGGCGATGAGTATGTGGTCATCGCGTACAACGATCTGGGCATGCACTGCATGGACGCGGACTACTCCGTCATGTCCATCCTGCCTCCTT
>JALHOX010000224.1:0-2186 GCA_022842805.1 Phycisphaerae bacterium
GGCGCGCGGATCGGTGCAGCCCTGCGCGGCGGTGAGCTGATCGCGCTGCTCGGCCCGCTGGGCGCGGGCAAAACCACGCTGACGGCGGGCCTGGCGCGCGGGCTGGGGGTCGCCGCGGATGAGCCGATCGCCAGCCCGACCTTTGTCCTCGCCCGCGAACACGCCGGGCGCCTGCGGTTGATCCACGTCGACGCCTATCGCCTGGCCGACGCCGACGAGCTGTTTCTGATTGGGTTTGAAGAGCTACGCAACGACCAGACCGCGGCCATCGTGGTCGAATGGGCCGACCGCGTGGCAGAGCTCACGGCGGATGCCGATTTGCAGATCGCGCTCGCCGTAAACGCAGATGGGAGTCGCTCGGCTCGATTACGCGGCGATGTGCGCCTCATCAGCGCAGCGACGCAGTAGCGACCGACGGCCCGCCGGTCGACAAGCCGTGAACGGGCCAAGGTGGTTGCGCAGGCCGCGATACGCCGCGGCCTGCCCAGCCGCGTAAATCACCCGCGGAACAGCAGCCAGATCGCCACCACGCCGGCGACGACGCCGAGGCTGCCCAGCACGACCGACGGTCCGTGGGCCCCTGCCTCCACCACCTGCGCGGCGCGACCCGCGTCGCTGTTGAAAGTCAGGCCGGCGATCTGCTCGCGCGAAGGCGGCGTCGTAGCGAGGCTGACCAGAATCAGCAGCGCCGTGCAGACCACGAACATCGCGATTGCGAAGTGCAGGAAATTCATCGTCGCATAGGTGTGCAGCGGGCCGGTCAACGCGTCTTTGTTGAACTCCATCACCAGCCGCGCCGCGCCCAGCACAACGCCCGTCAGCAGCGCGGTCATGGCGCCCGCCGTGTTCGCCCGCGGCCACATCACGCCCAGCAGAAACACCGCGGCGATCGGCGGCGCGATGTAGGCCTGCACCGCCTGCAGGTACTGGAACAGTTGCTCGGAGATGTTCTTCATGAACGGGATCCACGCGAAGCCGCACAGCACGAGAAAACCCGTCGCGATCTGCCCGAACCAGACCAGTTGGCGTTCGGAGGCCTGCGGACGGAGCTTGCGATAGATGTCCCAGGTCAGCAGCGTCGAACAGGAGTTGAACATCGACGACAGCGAGCTCATCAGCGCCGCCAGCAGACCCGCCAACACCAGCCCGCGCAGCCCATCCGGCAGCAGGCTCGTCATCAGCGTCGGCAGCGCGGCGTCGGCCCGGCTCAGCGTGAGCTTGCCCTGCGCCGCCAGTGCGGCGGCGATCACGCCGGGCAGCACGAAGAGGAACATCGGCAGCAGCTTGAGATAGCCGGCGAAGATGCAGCCCAGCCGGGCGTTGCGGACGTCGGGCGCCGAGAGGACGCGCTGCACGATGAACTGGTCGGTGCACCAATACCAGATTCCCAGCAGCGGAGCGCCGAAGACGATGCCGGTCCACGGATAGGAGCTGTGGTTGCTGGGCTTCCAGATGTTGAAGTACTCGCTGCCGACGGTCGTTCGCAGCGCGTCCCATCCGCCCAGAGCGTTGAGGCCGACCACCGTGACCGCCAGGCCGCCGGCGATGAAGACGAACATTTGCAGCATGTCGGTGTAGAGCACCGCCTTCAGCCCGCCGAGCACGGTATACGCACCGGTGAGGGCCACGATCGCGATCGCGCCGACCCAGAAGCCGCCGCCGAAGAGCGTCTCAAACACCAGCGCGCCGGCCACGATCGTGACTGAGATTTTGGTGAGGACGTAGGCGATGATCGAAATCACCGCCAGATACCAGCGCGCCGAGGGGCCGTAGCGCCGCTCCAGAAACTCGGGCATGGTGTAGACGCCGCTGCGCAGATAGAACGGCACGAAGAGCCAGCCCAAGAGCAGCAGGATCATCGAGGCCCAGATTTCGTAGTGCGCGACGGCGAACCCGCTGCCCGCCCCCGCGCCCGCCAGGCCGACCAGGTGCTCCGCGCCGATGTTGGAGGCGAAGAGCGACGCACCGATCAGAAACCAGCCCGAGTCGCGCGAGGCCAGGAAGTAATCAGCCGACGATTGGCTCGCCTTCCGCGAGACCCACCAGGCCACGCCCAGCGTGAGCGCGAAGTAGCCGATGATGACGAGCCAGTCGATGAGTGGCAGGTCGGACATGGAGCGAGTTCCTTCTGCGTTGAATTGCGTTCGATCTAACGCCGAGCGCCGGACAATTTCGACGCCGCGACA
>JALHOX010000224.1:2196-7641 GCA_022842805.1 Phycisphaerae bacterium
GACAGGTAGGGCAGGCCGCGGTACTCCGCGCCCTGCCTCTTCGATGTGCGACCGCCGATCGGCACGATGCGGGAGAGGGTTGTAGCGGCGGCAGACAGGCGGTCAAGTCGGAGCGCCGGCGCGAAAACCCGTCGATTTCGGCTCGTCACACGCTGAACCACTGAATGTAACGTGTTACTTGGGTTCGTTGGGTGCCGAACCGAAAAGCAGAGGAATCATGCGAGCGTGCGTGTCATCACCGGGCGCGATTCCTCGCCCAATCCGCCAATCTCCGTGCCGCAGCACGCTCGCGGCATGCGTTTTGCGTCAGCAAACGTGTTTCACGTGAAACAAGCTTGCGCCGGGATGGGGTCGGCTGGAAGCCTGCCCCACAGGGGTCCGATGGGCCGCTAAGCTATCGCCCCGTCGCCGACCCGAAGCACGAACATTGGGAGCCGCCGCTCATGCTGCTGTCCGTGATCATGCCGATCTACAACGAGCGCGAGACGCTGTTCGAGATCATCCGCCGCGTGCTGGATTCGCCCATCACGATCGATCGCGAGCTGGTGCTGATCGACGATTGCTCGAAGGACGGCACGCGCGACATGTACGCCCAGCTTGAGCAGAAGTTCCCCAACGCGAAGTTCAAGCTCTTTTTGCAGCCGGTGAATCAGGGCAAGGGAGCGGCCCTGCGCAAGGGCTTCGAGCTGGCGGAGGGCGACATCATCCTGATTCAGGACGCCGACCTCGAGTATGACCCCGCCGAGTACCCCAAGCTGCTGGCCCCGATCCTCGACGGCCGGGCCGACATCGTCTTCGGCTCGCGCTTCATCGGCGGCGACGCACACCGCGTGCTCTATTACTGGCACTCGGTGGGCAACTATGTGCTGACCACGCTCAGCAATATGTTCACCAACCTCAACCTGACCGACATGGAGACCTGCTACAAGGTCTTTCGCAAAGAGGTGCTGAAGCCGCTGAAGTTCAAGAGCAACCGCTTCGGCTTTGAGCCCGAGGTGACGGCGAAGATCGCGCGCGGGAAATGGCGCATCTATGAGGTGGGCATCGGCTATTCGGGCCGCACATACGAAGAAGGCAAAAAGATCACCTGGCGCGACGGCATCAAGGCGATCTTCTGCATCGTGCGGTACCGCTTTTTCAATTGAGACGCGCGCGTTTTTGGGGGGCTTCGTTTGATTGATCAGCCAAAGAGCAGCGCGGTTTGCGCAGCGGCTTTCGCGGCGGGCTTGCCGGCGGCACCCTCCGCCTGAGACCCATCGGAACCGCTGAGCTTGCCGCCAGCCGCCGCCTTGCTCGCCTTCTCTCGCGCAGCCGACTTCGCCGGCGCGGCTTCGGCTTCCTCGAGCGCGTCGCTGGCGGCGGCGTTCTTGGCTGCGTTGATGAGGCTCGCGAGTTCGATTGGGCCGCGTGGGCCGCAGATCTTTACGCGGTCGACGCCAAAGAGGGCGACCAGTTCGTTGGCGCAGGCGGGGCTGAGCGAGAGGCCGCCGGCTTCGCGGGCGCGGAGGGTGGCGACGGCGCCGTCGGGCGTGTGGACCTCGAAGAAGACCGCCGCGCGGCCGCGATTGCCGCGGGCGAGCGAACGGAAGCGGTCGAGGATCTCGGGGCCGTCGACGCCGGAGCGGAGCGTGATGACGCAGCTATCGGCGAATTCGCCGGCCGCGTCGTGCAGCGGGATGACGCGCTGAATGCGGACGCTGGGGTCTTCGCGGCGGGTGTCGAGGGTGCCCTCGATGAAAACGACGCGGTCGGGCTTGAGCCAGCGCTGCGCGATGGGGTCAAGCTTTTCGGGGAAGGCGACGGCCTCGACCGAGCCTTCGAAATCCTCAACCAGCACGATCATCATCTTTTTTCCGGCGCTGGGGCCCTGCTTGATCAGCACGTGGCGGATATTGGCGATCAGGCCTGCGATGCGAACGTGCGGGCCGGTGTTGCCATAGCCGCCGCCGGGCGGATGGGCCTTGGCGATGGCGGGGAGCTGGCCGGTGCTGGCGGTGGCGAAGGCGCGGACGAGCGACTCGTGGGCGGCGAGCGGGTGCTTGGTGATGTAAAAGCCGAGCGTGGCTTTTTCGTAGGCCAGCATCTCGGCGTCGGACCATTCTTCGGCGCCGATTTTTCGCAGATCCTTGGCGGCATGAGCGCTGGCGCCGCCGCCGAACATGTTGAGCTGGCCGAGTTTTGCGTCGCGCTGGGCGGTCTGGCCAAACTCGATGGCGCGCTCCAGCGCGAGCATGAGCGCGCGGCGCATGGCGCCGGTGCAGTCGAATGCGCCGGCCTTGATGAGCGCCTCGATGACGGCCTTGTTGACCGATTGCAGATCGATTCGCTCGCAGAAATCGAAGAGATCGCGGAAGCGGCCGCGGTCGCTGCGCGCGGCGCGAATCGTCTCGACGGCCTTGACGCCGACGCCGGAAATGGCGGAAAGGCCGAAGCGAATGTGGCCGCGGCGAGCGGGCGGAACGCCGGTGTTACCCGGGGAATTTGCGAGCGGGGCCGGCCCATTCAATTCGTCGGCCGGCGAGCCGACGGCCGCTACTTCTACGGACACGCCGGCCGCGACTGCCGCCCCTTCACCCCTCTTCACCCCTTCGCCCCTCTCTTGAGCCGAGGGCGTCGGGTCGATGCCCCGACCAACGGGGTAACTCACGGTGAAAAACGCGTCGCTCTCATTTACATCCGGCGGCAAGACCTCGATGCCCACCGAGCCGTCGGGCTGGCGGAGGCGTTTGCACTCTTCGAGGTACTCGGCGATTTTTTCGGTGCTGCCGCTTTCGTAGGTCAGCAGCGAGGCCATGAACTCGACCGGGTAGTAGGTCTTTAGATAGGCCGTCTGAAACGCGACCACGCCGTAGCCGGTCGAGTGGGCCTTGTTAAAGGCGTATCCGCCGAACTTCAGGATGTCGGCGAAGATCTCCTCCGCCGTCTTGCGCGAGACGCCGTTCTTTTCGCAGCCGGCGATGAAGGGCTCGCGCTCGGCGTTGATCATCGACTCTTTTTTCTTGCTGATCGCCTTGGCGAGGCGGAAGGCGCGGCGCAAGGGCACGTCGCCGAGTCGGTTCACGAGGCGCGAGACCTGCTCCTGATAGACCATGATGCCGTAGGTCTCGGCCAGGACCTCGGTCATGATCGGGTGGGGCGTGGTCCATTGTTTGCCGTGCTTGCGGGCGCAGTATTCGTCGATGTACTCCATCGGGCCGGGGCGATAGAGGGCGTTGGCGGCGATCAGGTCTTCGATGCGGTTGGGCCGCATCTTCATGAGCACGTCGCGCATGCCGCCCGATTCAAACTGAAAGATGCCGCGCGTCTCGCCGCGGGCCAGGAGTTGATAGACGCGCTGATCGGCGAGGTCGAGCTTGTCGAGGTCGATCTCGACGCCATGATGCTCGCGGACCAGTTCGCAGGTTTTGTGAATCTGCGAGAGCGTGCGCAGACCCAGGAAGTCCATCTTGAGCAGGCCGACCTTTTCGACCGTGGGCCCTTCGAACTGGGTCATGAGGTCGTTGGAGTCGGCCGGCTTGTAGAGCGGGATCAGCGTGTCGAGCGGGACATCGGCGATGACGACGCCGGCGGCGTGGACCGAGGCGTGGCGGGCCATGCCTTCGAGGCGGCGGCCGACGTCGATGACCTTGCGGATCGTGGGGTCGGAGTTGTAGAGCTTCTTCAGCTCCGGCTCTTTCTCCAGCGCCTTGTCGATGGTCATCTTCAATTCTTCGGGCACGAGCTTGGCGATCGCATCGGCCCGCTGAAGGTCGACCTCGAGCACGCGGCAGATATCGCGGATGGCGGCCTTCGGCTTCAGGCGGCCGAAGGTGATGATCTGGGCGACGTGGCCGTACTTCTCGCGGACATACTGGATCACCTCTTCGCGGCGATCCTGGCACATGTCGACGTCGATGTCGGGCATCTCGTCGCGCTCGGGGTCCATGAAGCGCTCGAAGTAGAGGCCGTAGCGGATCGGGTCGACGTTGCTGACGCCCAGGCAATAGCCGACGACCGTGCTGCAGCCCGAGCCGCGGGTGTTCACGGGAATGCCGCTGCGGCGGGCGAACTGGATGAAATCCCACACGATCAGGAAGTAGCCGGCGAAGCCCTTGCTGCTGACGACGCCGAGTTCGTATTCGATGCGCTCGCGGAGCTCATCGTCGATTTTGGCGTACTTCTTTTCGGCGCCTTCGTAGACCAGCTTGCGCAGATAGTCTTCGGCGGTGACGTTCTCCGGCGTCGCGTAGCGCGGGGCGAAGCGCTTGGTGAAATCGAACTGCACATCGCACATCTCTGCGATGCGCAGCGTGTTGGCCAGCGCGTCGGGATATTCGGGCAGCGCGGCGTGCATTTCCGCGGCGGACTTCAGATAGAACTGCGACGACTCGAATTTGAAGCGATTCGGCTCGCTGATTTTCGCGCGGGTGCTGATGCAGCAGAGGATGTCGTGGGCCTCGACGTCGTCGGCCGAGAGATAGTGAACGTCGTTGGTCGCGACGGTCATCAGGCCGAGGCGCTTGGCGATGTCGGCCAGGTCGGGGTTTGTTTTCGCCTGATCGTCGAGGCCGTGGTTCTGCAGCTCGATGAAGAAGCGATCGGGCCCGAAGATCGAGAGATAGGTCTCGGCCATCGTGCGGGCGGCGGCGAGATTTTCGCGGAGCAGCTTCTGCGGGATCTGGCCGCCGAGGCAGGTGCTGCTGGCGATGATGCCGTCGCTGAACTCGCGCAGGACTTCGTGGTCGATGCGCGGCTTGTAATAAAAGCCCTGGGTGTAGCCGATGCTGGTGAGCTTGAGCAGGTTGCGATAGCCGGTCAGGTTTTGGGCGAGGAGCAGCAGGTGAAACGCCGACTCCTTGCCGGGGCCGGAATTTTTGTCGAAGCGCGAGGTGGGCGAGATGTAGAGCTCGCAACCGACGATCGGCTTGATGCCCGCGGCGACGCACTCGCTGTAGAACTCGATCGCGCCGAACATGTTGCCGTGGTCGCTGAGCGCCAGCGCGGGCATGCCGAGCTGCTTGGCGCGGGCGACGGTCTGCTTGAGGCGGCAAGCGCCGTCGAGCAGCGAGTACTCGCTATGTAGATGGAGATGGACGAAGGGCTGCGCGGCCGACGCCGCGGATGAATCGGGCTTGGCTGAGGAAATCGGGTCCAAGATTCGCTCCAGGCGGGATCATATCGCTGCCCGTCATCGCTCGCGGCCGGCTGTGCACAACTGCTCGTCGTTGTGGCGAAGCCGGCGCGGGGGCGCAGCGGCGGGGACTGCCCCGGGGCGACGAATGCGGCAGAAAGCCCGATGCCCTCACCCGGCCTAAGTTCTGAATATTCCGCCGCTCAAGTCTTGGCCGGAGATTGGCCGGGCGCGACGGCGAATCGGCCCGACTTGCAGCGCGAGAGAAGAGTTCCGAGCGGTTTACGAATGCCGTCGTCGTCGCTTGCCCTCGCTACTCCCCGCTTTGCGGACAC
>JALHOX010000225.1 GCA_022842805.1 Phycisphaerae bacterium
GGTTGACGAAGGTCGGTGAGAAAATCGGCGCCGTTTTGGAATGGTCCGACCCGGGCGAAAGGGCGGCGAACTCCGGGCTTGCTCCCATCGGCCCACCCAACGGCCCCGCCTCTGCCCCTCTATCCCTCACCCAGTGTCCGTCGCGGCTCGTGGCGAACCGGGGGCCGGCGACCGCTGTCGGCTGAAAGCGCTTTCATCAGTCCGGCCTGTCCCGGATATCGCCTGCCAGAGCTCAAAATTGGGCTGTCGCGCTCTGGAGCTCGCTTTTTCTGGAACCGATCTGACGGAAAAACGTATTAATGGAGTGACGGGGCTTGTCGGGCTGCCGACCGGCTCGGGCACCCGTCTAACCTCTTGCTCTCACGCATCCATCTCGATCGTTTCTGGTGCGGCTTCGTCGCGCCGCTCGAATTGCTCGAACATCAATCGGGAGTCCAGGTATGTCGGGAACAGCGACGACGGCGGGGCGTGTTCTGACTAGGGCGGGGCTCGGATTTCTGGTGTTGGCGGCCTTCGCGGTCGCCGGTGAATCTCCTGCTGCGCCGTCCGGGGGGATCGGCGCGGCCTCGCAACCAACCCGGGTGCTCACGGTTTTCGTGACCGATGAGCGCACCGGTAAGCCTTTGGCCGATGTAAACGTCGAATCCAGTTGGCTGACCGCGTCAGCCGCCGCGCAGATTCGCGCTCAGCCGCGCAGCGGGCAGCCGGGCTGCGATGTCTTTCCTCGTGTGGTGGTCGAGGCCAAGACGAATGCCGACGGCCAGGCGACGCTGCAGATCCCCGCGGAGGATTTGGAGAACGGCACTGTGCTGATGACCCGTACCGGTTATGCCGCCGCGCGAGCGTCGTGGGGCATCGTCTTTGGCAAGAAATCGCCGATCAACCCGACCCGCGTCGAGGCCGCGCTGATACCCGCGGTTGCAATTGGCGGGATCGTCAAGAATGAGGAAGGCGCGCCCGTCTTAGGCGTGACGCTGCAAATCAATCGCTCATTCGAATTTCAGCAGGAACGACCGGTGAACGGCCAGACCAGCTACCGCATCTTGGCTCAGGTCACGACCGACGAGCAGGGCCGTTGGCGGTTTGAGGGCATGGGCGATCGCAAGCCGCGCAGCAGCGAATTGCAGATCAACGTACAACATCCCGAGTACTCGACCGAATTCGAAGCCAGCCACGTGACCGATCCGCCGTGGGACGAGTTGCTGGCAAAGACCTGGGTCTTCACGATCAAGAAGGACCGCCGCCCGCGCGCGACGCTGACGGGCCGCATTGTCGATCTCGGCGGTAAGCCCTTGGAGGGCGCGCGAATTTGGACCGGCGATTCCACCTTCGGCGTCTCGCTCGGTCCCCAGGCGCAGATTCGCGTCAAGAGCGACGCGGACGGGCGATTTGTGATGGCCGACGTTCTGCCGCATGAGCCGCCGATCATCACCGGGGACGAGCCGCCGCCCAGCCATGCCATACTCAACATCGCTGCGGCGGGGCACTTCTGGAAGTCCGTCGAATGGGATGTGCGTAAGGGATCGCGCGAGGAGACGTTTCAGCTTTCCCCGGCGCCGCCGTTGCGAGTACAGGTCGTGGATGGGGCGGGCACGCCAATCGCGGACGTGGATATGGGGTCACCGCGCGTCGCGACCGGCTCGCTTCTCAGCGTTGACGGCAAGAGCGGCGGCGACGGCGCGTTTGTCTACGTCAGCTATCCCGACGCAGATTTCACAGTACGTCTGACGAAGGACGGCTATCAGCCGCGAGAATTCACGCGCAGCGAGTTGGCGGCGGGCAAGCTCACCCTGAGCGGCGAAATGCGCATCCGCGGCGTGGTGGTCGACGCAGCGACGGGACGGCCGATCGATCGCTTCCGCATCGGGCTGCAGCGCGAGCAGCCGAATCGAGGCTTCATCACCACGATTCCGCAATCGCTCGAAGACGGGCGAGCGGGGCGCTTCGAATTGAGCGACGCCAGCGTCGCGACGCACTATCGCGTCATGGTCGAGGCGGAGGGCTATCGCACCCACGGTTCCGATCGCTTGGGGGCTGAGCAATTGCAGCAGGAGCTACGCATCGCTCTGCAGCCCGCGCTCGCGGTGATGCGCAAGATTCTGACGCCGGACGGCGCTCCGGCCGCGGGTGCCTCGTGTAGCGTCATGAGTTCGAAGCGAGACCAGCACGACCGCCAGACGTTCATCGACGGCAAGGCCGAGCGCTCGAAACACAGTGGGCCGTTCGGCGACCACATTGATATCACCGCATCGGTGGCGGACGCAGACGGCAACGCCAAGCTACAGTGGAAGAAGGAAAAAGACTCGGCCTTTGTTTATCACGAGTCCGGCTGGGCGTATCTGCAGGGTGCAAGTCTGAACTCGAGTGAGCCGATTCCGCTGCAGCGCTGGGGGAGCGTGAAGGGTCTGTTGCGTGAGGGCGGCAAGCCGGTCCCGAATGCTGCATTGATTGTGCGCAGCACCGCGAAGTCTGATGGTCGGCTGGCATTCGTCAGCGCGTCTCAGACTTACGCGGCGGTCACCGACGCAGAGGGTCGATTCTCCGTGGCCCGCGTTCTTCCGGAGCACGGCAGCGTCGGGCCTGCGGCGCCGGCGGAGTTTCACTGGTGGCAGCCGCGATTCGAGCAATCGTTCACACTTGAGCCGGGCGCCACGGCGCAAGTCGACTTGGTCGCCGATGGGCCGACGATCATCGCTCGGCTCCCCGTGCGCGGCGAATCGTCCCGCACCATCGAGGGTGACGCGATCCGTCCCTACGGGTCGCTCCAACGGGTCCCGCCGGCAATTCCAACCGACGTGCGCGAGAAGGGAGGCGGTGCGATCGAGGCCTGGCACGACGCCTGGCGTGCGTCGGCGGAGGGCAAGTTCTGGCTGTCGCTGCCCCACACGTACACCGCCGACGTCCGCGACGACCGCACCATTCGCTTCGAACATGTCGCGCCGGGCGAGTACAGCCTGAACTGCATGCTGTGGGATGAAAATCGAGCGTACAACTTCGTAACCAAGATCAGCGTCGCCGAGACGGTCAATGCCGATCAAGTGATCGACCTCGGTCTGATCGAGCCGCTAAAGCCCGAGCTCGCGCTGAAGCCGGGAATGCCCGCGCCCGACTTGACCGCCAAGACGGCGGACGGCGCCGACTTTCAACTCAGCACGCTGCGCGGCAAGTTCATCGTGATCGACTTCTGGGCCACTTGGTGCGGCCCGTGCCGCGCGGCGATGCCAGAGTTGAAGCGGATACACGCGGAGTTTGCGAAAGACGAGCGGGTCGAGTTCTTGGGGCTGTCGTTCGATGATTCGTTGAGCGACTGGAAACGCTACGTCAAAGAGGAGTCGTTGCCCGGCACGCAGCTGATCTCCAAGGGCTTCGCAGAAAACCCGCTGTCCAAGGCCTGGGGCGTCCGCGGCATACCCGCGGTGTTCGTGATCGATCCGTCCGGCCGCATTCTGGCGGCCAACACCACCCCGGCGGGGGCCGAAGGCGCACTTCGAGCGGCGTTGCCGAAGACGCCGCCAAGGTGAGGTCGGCCGTGTTGCCCGCGGCCTGCCGACGACGGCGACGGCGGGGGATCGGCCTATACTCGTCTCCATGACGCGCTCAAACGCCGCCAGTCCAAACCCGCCGCCCGCCGGCGACCCCGCAAGCCTTGATCGACGAACGCGCACCGGTCTGCTCGTGGTCGCTCTCGCGATGATCGGCGGGATGGCGATCGGAGCGGTGAGCTTCGTTCAGTACAAGCACTCGGTTCATTCGATCGAGGATCTGTTCACCGCCATCGTGTACTTCATGGATGACCATGGCGGGCGCTTTCCGGCGTCGCAGGAGGAGCTGGTCCAGAGCGGGCTGATCCGCACGCTGCCCGATGGCGCGATGCAGTTTGACACGACCCGCTCGCGAACCGGCCACCCGATCCGCCCGCATCTGGTCGGGGCCAAGGTCGCGTCGCTGGAGCGCTTTGCCGTGCCTTGGGGGTTGGACTTGGGGGGGCTCTGCTACGAGGTGATTCCGCACGACGCCCTGATCGTCCGCGATCCCGCGAACGGCCACGAAGTGCTGGCTCTCGGCGAGGTGGCGTCAGTGCAATCGCGGCGGCGGTTCACCTGGGATCTGCTGCGCTACTACTGCGACAAAAAAGGCGTCGTGCCGCCCAAGTTCATCCGCACCGGCCGCGGAGGCTATGTCGAGTCGCAACCGGCGACCGCCCCGGCCGAACGCTAGTTGTGGGGCGGATACCGCGTCTCCGAAACCGGTTCCGGTTGGTTCCAGCTTTTTCAGTTACAGGTCTTTCTGTATCGGGGGACGCGCAAACTTAGCCGCAAACTCTTGATTTGTCGGACGTTGTCGGTTATCCTCACGAATGCCGTTGAGGCTGAAAACGGCAGCCCTGAGCCAGCGAATTCCCTCATTTTCGGCATTTGCCGACGCCAAGCTCCGGGAACTAAGAAAACGCTCTCATTCTGTTTTATACGCCTTCCATACGAACTCAGCCGACAACTTGGTTGGTACGGGCGTCAGGTGACGCGATTGGGCCATTGTGCGCCCGCCGCGAAGGCGGTATGTCGTCGTCACCACAGATTGAGGTACATGCTGTGGCGGATGCAATCAAGTGCGATTGCCCGGAGTGCGGCGCGAAGTACCGGTTGCCCCTCGAAGCCGGCGGACGAAGCGTTCGCTGCAAGAAGTGCGACCAGAAGTTCCGGGTTCCCGAACCCGAGACGCGCCTCGAAGACAGCGTCATGTCGTGGCTGGCTGATGTCGACGGCGACGCCGACGAAGCCGACACCAACGGCCCGCGCGTCATCCGCATGAAGGATGACAAGCCCAGCGCCGAGGACAGCAGCACGGCCATCGACCGGCTGCGCGGCCCTCTGCCGGGCAAAGACGAGCCGTCCACGACCTCGGCCGGCAACGGCGGCCCGCGACGCTAAACGTCTCGTCCCCCGATTCATTGCCATGAATGGCCGACGGCGGTCGATCCGCGCCAACGCGCGATCGCACCGCCAAAGCTCCCCAAGCGCGATCGCCGACGGCGCAGCGCAACCGGTTTCGAAACCGGCCTACCGCATCCCCTCAAATAGCGCCGTCGACAGATAACGCTCGCCAAACGACGCCAGAATCACCACGATCATCTTGCCGGCGTGCTCCGGACGCTTGGCGGCTTCATGAGCCGCAGCCAGAGCCGCACCCGAGCTGATCCCGACCAGCAGCCCCTCCTCGCGAGCGGCGCGACGAGCCCAGGCGAAGGCGTCGTCGTTGCTGACGCGGATCACGTCGTCGACCACCTTTGCGTTCAAGATCTCCGGTACAAATCCCGCCCCGATCCCCTGAATCTTGTGCGGCCCCGGCTTCAGCGGCTCATTCGCCCGAAACTGCGTCAGCACCGGCGAATCGACCGGCTCGACCGCGATGCAGCGAAATGACGCCTTCCGACTTTTGATCACTTCGCCCACACCCGTGATGGTCCCGCCCGTGCCGACGCCCGCGATCAGAACGTCCGCCGCACCGTCGGTATCGCGCCAGATTTCCTCGGCCGTGGTCTTGCGATGAACGGCGACATTGGCGGGATTTCGAAACTGCTGAGGCATCCAGGCGTTTTTCGTCTCGCTCAGCATCTGCTCAGCCCGCGCCACCGCGCCGCGCATGCCCTCCGGCGCAGGGGTCAGCACCAGATCGGCCCCGAGTTGGCGCAACACCGCCCGGCGTTCGAGGCTCATGCTCTCCGGCATCACCAGCGTCAGCCGCAGGCGCTTCGCCGCGCAGACGAAAGCGAGCGCGATGCCGGTGTTTCCGGAGGTGGGCTCGATGACGTGCGTATCCGGCTTGACCATTCCCCGGGCGATGCCGTCGTCGATCATCGCCAGACCGATGCGGTCTTTCACGCTCGAAAGCGGGTTGAAGAATTCGAGCTTCGCCAGAACGCGTGTGCCGTTGCCCGCGCCGATCAGACGATCAATGTTCACCAGCGGCGTCCCGCCGACCGTCTCGGTGATTGATGCAAGAATCCGGCTCATGAAATGTTCTCCAGCCTTTGAACGAGCCGCAGCGTGCTATGTCGTTAGAACCGCCGTGCCGGTGCGCTCCATTCCCGCCAGCCGCGCTTGCGCCGCGGCCATCTGCTCCGCCGTCGGCGGCTTGCGTGTCCGCATGACGTCGCGAAACACGTCGAAGAGGTAACCGGCATCCTGCGGCCCCGGCGCCGCCTCGGGGTGATACTGCACGGCGAAGATCGGCCGCTCGCGATGGCGGAAGCCCTCGTTCGTCTGGTCGTAGAGGTTGACATGCGTCGCCTCAAGACCTGCGGCCGCCATCGTCTGCAGGTCGACGGCGAAGCCGTGATTCTGCGAGGTGATCTCGACCCGGCCGGTCAGCAGATTTTTCACCGGGTGGTTGTAGCCGTGATGGCCGAATTTCAGCTTGTAGGTCTTTGCGCCGAGCGCGAGCGCAAGCAGCTGATGGCCGAGGCAGATGCCGAAAATGGGCATGTTCGCCGCCGCCAACTCGCGCAGCGCCGCCAGCACTTCGGTGACGGCATCGGGGTCGCCGGGGCCGTTGCTGACGAAGACGCCGTCGGGCTTGTACTTCAGGATCTCCTGCGCGCTCGTCGCGGGCGGGACGACGCGCACGCTGCAGCCCACGTGCACGAGGTTGCGGAGGATATTGCGCTTCATGCCGCAATCGATCGCGACGACGCGCACCTCGGCGTTGCGCTTCGGCAGCTCCGACTCGAATCCCTCGGGCAGCCCCTCGTTCCAGTCATACGGCTCGCGAATCGCGACGCGCTTCACGAGATTGGCGCCCGCCATCGAGGGCAATGCTCGGGCCATGGCGAGCAGCTTGTCGATGTCGCGCTCGGCGGTGCTGAGCACGCCGTTGATCGCTCCGGTCTGTCGCAGGCGCAGGGTCAGCTCGCGCGTGTCGACGCCGCCGATCGCGGGCACGCCGGCGGCCGCCAGCCACTCATCCAGCTCCTGCTGTGCGCGATAGTTCGATTGAATCGCCGAAGCTTCGCGCACCACAAACCCCTCGGCCCAGACGCGCGATGATTCATCGTCGGCCGGCGTGACGCCGTAGTTTCCCTGCTGCGGCGTCGTCATACAGACGATTTGCCCGCAATAGGAGGGGTCGGTGAGCACTTCCTGATAGCCGGTGTGAGCGGTGTTGAAGACGACTTCGCCGCCGCGGGTCGCCGCCGCGCCGAACGCGACGCCGCCGAAGACTGTGCCATCAGCCAGGACGAGGAGAGCTTCGCGAGTTTTCATTGCGGGGGATTGTAACTCGCGCCGAAGGCGAGGAGGAGTTGCGAGTGTCGAGTGCAAGAGGGGGGGAAATAGCGAATGGCGAATAGCGAATAGCGAATTGAAGAAAGGCGCGTGCGGGGGCGGGCGGCGCGCGGGGTTGCGCGTCGTTGGGCGAAGATTCGGAATGGAGGTGGCGGGGGTTGAACCCGCCGCTTGCTTCGTCGTTACGGACGAAGGTTGCGTCGATCCATCCAGCGCTTTGGCTTGCGGCCTAACGGCTCGCGCGCCTGGGCGCGTTCTGGATCACTCTGTGCGTGCCGGCCGGGTTTCTTGCAGCCGCGGGGCGGGCTGGCTCGCCGCACCGTTGCGATGTTGCCGTCGCTTG
>JALHOX010000226.1 GCA_022842805.1 Phycisphaerae bacterium
CGGATGTCCGCGTCGAATCGCTGGGGCGATTTAGCGCCGAGACCGATGTGCTCTGGAGCGCGGCAAGTGACGACTTCGCGGCCTGCGCGGAGCGTTCGAGCGAAGTGCTGAATTGGCAGTTCGTGGATGGGCCGCGCAGTCGGCCCGCGACGAAAATCCTGGCCTGCAAACGCGGCCCGGCGCTGGCGGGCTTCGCTGTTCTTCAGGATCGCGAGAACGCCCAGTTCGCAATCCGCCGCCGCCACGTCATGGACATATTCACGCGGCGCGGCGACGACGCAGCTTTTGATGCCTTGGTGGCCGCCGCTCTGCACGAGACACGGCGCGACGGCCCCGACACGCTGGAGTTTCGCCATCTCTCGAGCGCGCGGCTTGAGCGGCTTGCGAGATGGGGCGCACGGCTGCGAACACTGCCGCTCAATCCGTTTCTGATCAAGCCCGTGCAACCCGATCTGACGCTGCCTGCGAGCGCCGACGGCTGGTATCTGACCCCCGGCGACGGCGATGGAGCCGGTTGGTGAACGCTGATCGCGCGAGCACGGCGGAGACGAGCGGCATCGCGCTGCGCGCCTATCCACCCCCCTGCCTCGCCGCGTTCACCATCTGCAGCGATCTCGACGAAACGCCGCACGAGCACGATGCGTACTTCGAGATCGCGCGCTATCTGAACACGAGGCAGGAAACGGCGATGGGGCCGGGCGTCGGCTTAGAGATCGGCAACTCGATCTACTTCGACATGCCCGCAAGTCAGTTCGCCTATCGCACGACCGACGATCGCGGACGCGAGCGCATTCGCACGCTGATCCGCTCCGGCCATATCGACGTGCTGCACTCTTACGGCGATTTCGCGAGCACGCGGGCGCACTGCGCGGCGGTGATCGACGAGTTGAACAAGCATGACTGCAAGCTTCGTGTGTGGGTCGATCATTCGAAGGCGCCGTCGAACTTCGGGCCGGACATCATGTGCGGGCGCGGCGATCTGCCGGGCGAAGATGTCTATCACGCCGATCTGACGCGGGCGTATGGCGTGCGGTTCCTCTGGCGCGGACGAACGACGGGCGTGAACGGGCAGGATGTGCCGATCGGCCCGCGGGCGATATCGCACCTCTGGGATCCGCGCCATCCGCTGGCGAGCGCGAAAGTCGCGGCGAAAGAGTGCGTGAAGCTGCACCTGGGCCGCAGGCCGCACCCGCGCTGGGAGATGTACACCGCCAATCGCGTCTTACGCGAGAGCACATTTCGCGACGGCGCGGCGACGTGGGAGTTTCTCCGGTCGAACCCCTATTGGGGCGGCTCGGGGCTGGGCGACACGGCGAGCGGCATCGCGCAGGTTCTCACCAATCGCATGCTCGATCGGCTGGTGCAGTCGCGCGGCGTGTGCGTGCTCTACACGCATCTCGGAAAATGCGACGATCCGCGGCGACCGTTTTCGGTGGCATCGTGCGAAGCGTTTGAACGGCTCGCGGCGCGCGCCCGCGACGGCAGACTCTTCGTGACCACGACTTCGCGACTGCTGCAGTATCTCGCCGTGCGCGACACGCTTCGCTACCGCGTTGTTCGCGAGCCACAGGCGACGCGGATTGTGATCGACTCGATCGGCGAACCGGGCGGCGTGCGGCGCATGCCGACTGACACGGAATTGCAGGGAATCACGTTTCAGTTGCCTTCCGGCGGCGGGCGCGTCATCGTCGAACGGAGCAGCGGCAGAGAGCTCACAACGCAGAGCTCGGAAGCCGACGGCAAGCGGCTCGTCACGATCCCCTGGCAGAAGCTCGAATTCCCAGATTTGTAAGCGGGAATGCCGCTTTCAGCCGCCGGTCGCAGACGAAGCGAGCCGCGCGAAGTGCGGGCTTTCGGCGACGATGCGGCGCGTCTCTTCGACGTCGCGGCGAATCTGGGTCACCAGCGCCTCGACGCCATCGAACTTCACCACGCCGCGAATGCGCTTCAGCAGCTCGACTCGCAGAGTCTTACCATAGAGATCGCCGGCATGATCCAGCAGATGTGCCTCGACGCGCGGCTGCATGCCGGAAAACGTGGGTTGCGTGCCGATGTTGATCGCAGCAGCGCGGGGCGGAATGGCGCCCGAGTTTTCGCCTGACGGCAGTTGCGTCGCAATCCCGGCGTAAACGCCCTCGGCGGGAAGCAATTCCGGCGGATCGCCGAGATTTGCCGTCGGAAAGCCGATCGTCGCCCCGCGTCCGTCGCCACGCCTGACGTCGCCGGATAGTGCGTGCGGACGGCCGAGACCCTGAGCCGCGAGATCGACCTTGCCCTCGCGGATCAGCGTGCGGATCGCCGTGCTGCTGATGCGGCGAACGCCCGCGACATCGGGCCCGAACGGCACGGGCGGCACCTCAATCACGCGAATCCCGCGCGGATCGCAGATCCCCCGCAGCCGCTCGATGTTCCCGCCGCGATTGCGACCGAAGAAAAAGTCCGGCCCCTCGACAAAAGCTCGCGGTCGCAGCCAGCCGATCACCTCGGCGATGAATGCTTCGGCCTCGACCTGCAGCAGGCTCGTCTTCGTTTCGAGCGTGATGACGACATCGGCCCCGACCGCCGCCAGCAACTCCTGCCGCCGTTCGGCGCTGGTCAGCCGCGCTTCGGGCCGCTCAGGTCGCAGCACGGCCGCCGGCAACGGATCGAACGTCACCGCGACGACCAGAGGTGCGACGGCGACCCCCGGAATCACCGCCGCCTCTCGAGCCGCGCGGATCAACTCCTGATGGCCCAGGTGCACGCCGTCGAAGTTGCCGATCGTCACGATCGAGCCGGCTTTCCCCGCCTCAAACTCGTTCAATCGCCGCAAAAAGCGCGGCGTCGGTCGGTTCATCCCGGCAGCGGCTCCAGCTCCGCCGCGATGAGGTCGGCGTAGGTCTCGCGACGGCGAATGAGGCGAGCGCTCGCCCCCTCGACCAAAACCTCCGCCGCTCGCGGGCGCGAGTTGTACTGACTGGCCATCGCCATCGCGTAGGCGCCCGCCGAGTAGACGGCGATCAGGTCGCCCTGCTGCACAGACGGCAACATGCGATCTTTCGCCAGGAAATCGGAGCTTTCGCACACCGGGCCGACAACATCGCACTTTTGCAGACCGTCAAAGGGCTGCTCAGGCCCGCGCGAGCCGGGCACGCGCTGCCCCGCGGCGACCGGCCAGATGAAGTGATAGGCGCCGTACAGAGCCGGGCGAATGAGCTCGTTCATCGACGCATCGACAATCACGAATTGCTTCGACGGGCCGGGCTTCAGGTGAATGACGCGCGTCAGCAGCACCCCCGCATTCGCCACCAACGACCGCCCCGGCTCGATCACGACGTTGAGCTTGCGGTCCTTCAGCAGGGGCACGATCGCCGCCGCGTAGTCGGCCGTGGGCGGCGCTTCGTCGCCCTTGTAATACGCCCCGAAGCCGCCGCCGATGTCGATCGTGTCGATGGCGTGTCCGGCTGAGCGGAGTGCGTCGATGAGCTGCAGCCCTCGCTCGATGCTGCGCGTATAGCTGGTGACATCGTTCACGGGCGAGCCGATGTGCAGGTGGATCGCGTGCAGAGATAGTCCGCCGACGCCGCGGAACTTCTCGAAGACGGCCGGCGCGTCGGCGATGTCGACGCCGAACTTGTTCTCCTTCTTGCCGGTCGTAGTGTAGGCGTGGGTCTTCGCATCGACATCTGGATTAACGCGCAGCGCGACGCGGGCGGTCTTGCCCATCTCGCGCGCCAGCGACGCGATCTGCGTCAACTCCGAGATCGATTCAGCGTTGAAGCCGCCAATGCCCGCCGCCAGCGCCTCGCGAATCTCGGGGCTGGTCTTGCCCACGCCGGCAAAGACGACCTTCGCCGGATCGGCGCCCGCCTGCAGCGCCCGATAGAGCTCGCCGCCGCTGACGACGTCGAAGCCGCTGCCCGCCTTGGCCAGCAGCTTGCACAGATGAATGTTGGAGCAGGCTTTCACCGCATAGCAGATCAGCGGATTGAGCGGCGCGAAGGCGGTCGCCAATTTGCGATAGTGCGTCAGCAGCGTGTCGGCGGAATAGACGTAGAGCGGCGTGCCGAAGCGAGCCGCGAGATCGGCCATCGGCACATCTTCGACGAATAGATTGCCGGAGCGATATTCGAAACGATCCATCTCAGTCGAACTCCCGCGCCCTTTTATTGCGCATCGAGTGTCGAGGTTCGAGTGCGGAGTGTCGAGCTACAGAAGGGCTTCGCAACCGATCTTCAACTCGACACTCTCCACTCGACCTTCGAAACTCATTTTAGATTCTTAGTATCGATCCCATACGCTCCCGCCCGCTCGGCGAAGTCCCGCTCCGCCACCCATTCGATCCGAAACTTGCGGCCGTCGAAGACCACGATGTGCCGTCCGGCGGGGCGCAGGAAGAATCTCAGCGGCTCGCGCCGATAGACCACCGCCGTACCGCCGCGATTGAGCGCGACGAGGTCAAACCAGCGCGTGTAGACGAAACCGTCGAGCAAACTCGGCGCCTGTCCGGGCGGCAGCGGAAGCACCATCGGCGCCAGGTCGTTCTGGGCCTGAATCGCGGTGAAGCGCTGCTGCCAAAAGCGCATGCGGGCCTCGTCGGCCTGCACTTCCAGCGTGTCGCGGTTGTACATCGACACCAGCAGCACAACCGCCAGCGAGATCATGAACAACGCGGCGCCGCGCAGCAGCCGCCATTGCTTGGCGCTGACGCGCTGGCGCGTGGCCTGCTGGCGCGAGGCCTGCGCTTCCTGAAGTCGGGCGGTTGTCGTGGCGCTGGGCAAGCGATCCGATCCTCAAACGGGGAATGCGGGCATCTGTGCCCGCACGATCCGACGTTTTCTAACGACCCATCGCCGCCGCCGGCGCGCCAAGGTCGAGCGCGATCACCTTGCCGGCATCGCGAATGTAAACCCGCGTTCCGACCACGGTGGGCGCCGCCCAGGCCTTGTCACCCAGGAAATCGTGCGACGCGAGCAGCTTGATGCCGTCTTCCTTCAACTCGCACAGCCGCAACGTTCCGTCTTCCTCCAGCGCGACGAGGCGATTGCCGCAGCGGACGAAGTTGGAGTGGCCGAACTCACGATCGGTGAAGCTCTTCTCGCCCGTCTTCGGATCGAGGCCCAGCACCGACTTCGGCCGGCTGCTGCTGCTCAGCAGAAACTTCTCCGTCGCCAACACGTTCTGATGGATCGCGCCGAACTTGCTCGTCCACACCGGCGTGCCCTCGAGCTTGTCGCCCTTCCACTCCATGTGATAGAAGCCGCTCGATCCGTTCTTATCCGGCGTGCCGACGAAGACGTTGCCGTCGCCGCACCACACGGGCGAGGCCGCGTTGTGGTTGTACTGATACTCGCGCGGGGCCGACCAGAGCAGCTCGCCCGTCGTCGGGTTGCAGGCGATCGTGTTGTCGAGCACCTGCGTCACCAGCACGTCCTTGCCGCCGATCGGCATGATCTGCGGCGAGCCGTAGCTGATCTCGTAATCCATCTTGTTCCAGACGACCTTGCCGTCCTTCGGGTCGAAGGCGACGATCGAGTTGCCCTTTCCGCCGACGAGCGTGATGAGCATGTCTTTGTAAACGACCGGCGAAGCCGAGTAGCCGAAATGCAGATAGGGCGCGCCATACTCCGCGTGCAGGTCGTGCTTCCACAGCAGCTTGCCCGACTTATCGACGCAGCTCATGTGGCCCAGGTGGCCGATCATCACCACGCGATCGCCCAGCACCGTCGGCGTCGAGTTCGGGCCATAGCCGAAGCGCGTGTCGAACTCGAAATCCTTCGGCACCGCCGCGTCGTACTTGTATTCCCACTTCTTCTCGCCCGTCTTCGCATCGGCGGCGATCAGCATCTCGCTGTCGCCATCGCGACCGGCGATATAGGCCACGCCGTCGACCACGGGGATGCAGGCGTAGCCGCCCTTCACGTCCATCGTCCACAGCTTTTTCGGTCCGTCCGACGGCCACGAATCGGCCAACGCCGCCTCGGGCGCGCTGAAGTCGCGACTCGGCCCGGCCCAACTGCCCCAGTCCTTTTCAGCGCCGAGCGCGGGCGCGGCGAGCAGGCACGCGGTCAAACCGAACGAGGCGCGAACGGCGAGATTGGCTTTCATGTGACGATCTCTCCAAAAGAGTGTTTCATCGGCGGCGCGGCGAGTCACCGAGCGGGCCGAGGCTCGCGGGGTCTGCGAACGAATGATGAGATGGTAGTCGGAAGGGGTGGAGGGGTGGGAGGGGCGGAGGGGCGGCGCAAGTCGGGAGCGGCCGGCGGCTCGCCGACCAACGACTCCGCTCCGAAACCGAGCCGCGTGGCTTCAGCCCACGCGGTGGTCGTCGCCTCCAAGGCGCGTCGGATGAGCTGGTCGCGTACAGGCCTCACTTTCCGGAGGGCCCACGGCAATATCGCGTGCTCTCGCGCGTTGCACTTTCACACGGAAAAGGTGGCGGAGGAGCAATCGGATGGCGATGCGGATCGGATCGGTTCTACTAGTTTGCCTTTGTGGGATTCACGCTGCGGCACAGGTTGCCCCGATCCCGCGAGAGACAGGCCCGGCGGCTGCGTTTTCGCAGATTCTGGGACGGCCTACGGAAAAATCGATCGTCATCAGCCTGTTATCCGCGACTGAGATGGACGCTTTCGTCGAATATGGCACCGCCTCCGGTCGGGACACAGATAAAAGCCCGATTCGGCATGTCAGACCGGCCGAGCCCGTCGAGCTCGAAATCGACGGCCTCGCCCCGGACACCGAGTACTTTTATCGCATTCGCACGCGAAGTCGGGGTGAAGGGCCGTCCGCCGATCACGATGAAGCCACGTTCCGGACGAAGCGCAAAGCCGGCGGATCGTTCACCTTCTGCATCCAAGGCGACTCGCATCCCGAGCGCGCCGGCCGCATGTACGACTCGGAGCTTTATGTCCGCACGCTTAAGAACGTCGCCGCCGATCGACCGGACTTCTACTTTCTCATGGGCGACGATTTCAGCATCGAAAGGCTGATCGAGCGCGGACCCAAAACCCAGGAAGCCGTCAACGCCATCTACGCCCATCAGCGTGGGTTTCTGGGGCTGGTCGGCAAAAGTGCTCCGCTCATGCTCGTAAACGGCAATCACGAGCAGGCCGCAAAGTACCTGCTCGACGGAACTGCAAACAACTTCGCGGTGTTTGCGGGGAAGGCGCGCACGAGTTACTTCCCCCTGCCCGCCCCTTCCCCGTCCGACCCGTCCTGCATTTACACCGGCAACTCCGTGCCCGTCCCGCACATCGGCCTGCTGCGCGACTACTACGCATGGGAATGGGGCGATGCGCTTTTCGTCGTAATCGACCCTTACTGGCATTCCGACGCTGCGGTCGACAACGAAGCGGGCGCCCGCGGACCAGCACGCGACGCAGCCGAGCGGCCCACCGATCGCCCGCGTCGGCGCGAAGGCGAGGGCGGGCGTCGCCGAGGCGGGCCGCAGTCGGACGAGGCGAGTGAAACAGAAGAAGAGCCGGTTCCTGCACCGCCGCAACGTGAACGTCGCGGAGGCGAGCGGGGTGGCGGCCGCGGACAACGCGACCTCTGGCAGGTGACTCTGGGCACCGAGCAATACCAATGGCTTCGAACCACGCTCACCGAGAGCAAAGCGAAGTTCAAGTT
>JALHOX010000227.1 GCA_022842805.1 Phycisphaerae bacterium
ATTTTCTCTGCCATCGCGGAGGGTCGCCGTACGCCGGCGCAGCACCGCCCGGCTTAAAGAGCTCGATAGTCGCCGTGCCGCTCGTCGGCGGCGCATCGGCGACAAAGCGGAAGCTGTAGGTCGTCCCCCAGCGCAACGCGTTTGCATTCGGGTTTTCGCCAAAGGTCGCGTCCGCGGTCCACGCGAACGATTCCCCCACATTCGACGGCGTCCAATCGGCGTTGGTAAACGGCTCGCCGCTGTGATAGTCCACATCGCGGAACGAGACGTTCGTGATCTCCGTGTTGGTCGGCACCTCCACCGAAAACGCGTACGCAGCGCGGTCGCTGTTCAGGTTGTGAACCGCGTAGTTGTAGGTCCAGGTCTGATCGCCGTTGTCGCGCACATACGCGCCGGCGTGAAAGAGACCGTCGCCCGGAACCATCACATCAACGACCACCGCACCGGGCGTAAACATCGGCCAGCGCTCGATCGCCGACTCCGTGACAAATGTCGAGCCGGTCTGCTGCAGATTCCAGAGCGGAGCCGTGCCGACGATCAGCATCTCTCGGCTGCTCGCGTTGTTAAAACCGTTGCCCGCCAGCGCGTCGTCCGGCGCGATGAATTGCGTCTCGGCCAGGTAGCGCGCGCCCGCGTTGATCGCCGGGTTCAGGTCGTCGGGCGCCACTTGCAGGCGCTTGTAATCGACCGCACCCGTCTGGCCGTTGCCGCTGAAGGGAAATGCGAATTGGCCGGTGTAGGGATTCACTTCGAAGCGCGGACCGAGGTTCGCCTGCCCGCCCGTGATCGACGCCGTGTCACTGCTGGCGCAATTCAGCCCCAGCAAGTTGCAACTGCTCGGAGCCGGCGTACACGTGCCGCAGTCCGCCGAGAATTGCAACACGCAAGCCTGATGAAACAGCCAGCTCACGCCCAGTTGCTCAAGCCTGCCATCCGCCGAAACGCGATAAAGCGCCTGGCCGGAGAGCGGATGCTGATTGGTGTTGAAGTTAACCACGGCGTTCACGTCGCCGATGTTGCAAAGCGTGCCGCCAAAAGAGAAGACCCGCGGCCCGGCGGGGGAGCTATTCCAGGTGCTGATGTTCTGGATCCGCGAACAGATGATGTCCGGCCCGGCCGCGCTCACGCTCGCGACGCCTGCGACCGAAACTCCGAAAGCCGAGGCGATGTGAACGGAACGACGCCACGTTGCGATTGCGAACATGCAGATTCTCCCAGCAGTTCAAAACAGACTTGTCCCAGCGACCCCTGTATTCAACCGAAGTTATGGGGCGAGAGCAAGGCGATTTTCATCTGCGCCGTTGGAATTTGTTGATTCGCGACCAAAGCTAGTCCGCACCGCCGCCATTGGCGGCCTGCCGCGGATCAGCCGGCATTCCGCCCACCAGCCGCACAAAGATGTCATGCAGATTCGCCGTCTGCACCTCAAAGCGCGTCAGCCGCAGCCGCTGCGCCGCGGCCTGCAGCACCGCCTGCGGGTCCGCCTGTGGGTGCAGTTCGAGCCGCGCGTGCGAGCCCGTGACGTGGCCGTCGAGCACCCCCGGCCAGCTTCGCCAACCCTCGAATTCGCCGGAGCCGTCCAGCAGCACGAAGCGCGTCGCAAACTGGCTGCGAATCTCATCCAGCCGCCCGTCGAGCACCTTCTTCCCGCGGTTGATCAGCACGATCCGGTCGCAAAGCCGCTCCGCCGTCTCCATCTGGTGCGTCGAAAAGATCACCGTCGTGCCGCGCTCCCGCAGCCTCGACATCAGCCGCTGCAGCAACTCGGCGTTAAGCGGGTCCAATCCGGAAAACGGCTCATCGAGAATGACCAACTCCGGGTCGTTCAGAATGGTGGTCAAAAACTGCAGTTTCTGGGTCATTCCCTTCGAAAGCGCCTCAACCTTTTTTTGTTTCCAATCGGACAGGCCGATCGTGGCCAGGCCTTCGTCGATTCGTCGCTCAAGATCGCTGCCGCCCAGCCCCTTCAGCCCGCCGAAGTATCGCAGCGTGGCGTGCACGCTCAGCTTGCGATATAGGCCGCGCTCTTCGGGCAGATAGCCGATGCGGTCCTTCACCGCCGCCGCGTCATCGGACCCCAGCACGCGCAGCGTGCCGCTGTCGGGGCGGGTGATGTTCATCAGCATGCGAATGGTGGTCGTCTTTCCGGCGCCGTTCGGCCCCAAAAAGCCCAGCACTTCGCCCCGCGCCAGCGACAGATCGAAACCGTCGACCGCGACGAAACTGCCGAACCGCTTCGTCACACCGGCCAGCAAAACCGCATCAGCCAAGGCTCGCCTCTCTTCACGGTAGGGCGGGTGTCAGCCGCCGATTTGCTCGTCAGAGCCGACCGGCGCGCTCGCGCCCAGGAACTGCGCCGCAGCACGAAAACCGGAAACCCGGTCCGCGCCAGCCGCGGCCCATCGCGCGACCCGCCGCAGTTCGTGAAAACGATAATCGAACAACCACCCACGCCGGAGATCGGTCTACAACTCCCGATGATCCGGCGGCGATCGCGAGCCGTATCGCTCGGCTAGCGCTCGGCGGGCGGCCGCGTGCGTTTGCGCGTCCCGCCGCTGCTGGGCTTGGGCGACTCGCGCCGATCACGCTCGCGCTGTCCGCCCTCTTCCCCGCGCATTCCCTGACCGGGGTGGCGGAAAAACTCCAGGCTGTTGCTCTTGGCGGCTTCGCGCTCCGTCTGGCTGCCCTGTTGGCGGCCTTTCTGACGGCCCTTCGAATCGGGGGAGATGCTCTTTTTCGTGAGGCGACCCATGATTACACCTCGACTGCGTGCCGACTCACGGGCGGATTTGCACGCAACTCAGCACAACTGATCGTAGCGCGGGTTCAGGCGTCTTCCGACTCCTCCCGTCGATCGTTGTATTCCTCGTTCCAGGCCATCTGAATCGCTTCGAGCTTCTTTTCATTGCTGTTCTTCGGATCATCGCCGAATTCCGGCAGTGCACAGACCCAGCTATGCAGATCCGTGAAGCGCACGGTCAGCGGATCGATCTGCGGCTTCTGCTCTGATAGCAGAATCGCCAGATCTTCAGAGTCGGTCCATTTCAGTTTTCTCATATCGGTCAACTCCCGATTGCAGAACGAGTTTCGAGGTGCGAGTGCAGCGTGTCGCGTCGCCGATCGGTGTTGCGAGTTTTCTTCAACTCGACACCCCGCACTCGACACTCGCAACGTTCTTCGCCTCGATCAGCGAGTCTATGCACCCAGTCTCTCGATGCCAGCATGATCCAAAACAAACGTCTTTTCTCCGACGCCCGCGAATTTAATCGCAGCCCGCGTCTGGCCGCTGCTGGGCGAGATCCAGATGATCGAGCCCACGCCGTAGGTTTTGTGTCGCACGAGCATGCCCGCCTTCCAATCGGCGTAGGGCCCCGCTCCCTGCAGCGGCGCCGGCGGTGCGGCCGATTTGCCGAAGCCGCGCACCTGCGGCGCGTCGTCTTTCGAGAAGACGCGCTCTCCCGGGTCGTCATCGCGCGCCCGCCAGCGCGACGCGCCGGGCGAGATCCCGCTCGCCGCACGGCCCCAACCGCCGCCGTCGTCCTCGCCGCCCGCCGTCTGATCAGCCCAGATCCCGCGACGCTCGCTGCGAAATCGATCGGTGAAGTCGCAAGACTCCACGACGTCCTTGCCCGCCCCGCTCTGAATCTCCTTCAGAAACTGCGAGGCGCAGCGCGGCGTGATCTGCCCGCGAATCAGCCGATTCTCCGCGAAACTCAGATACAGCCGCTGCTCGGCCCGCGTCATGCCGACAAAGCACAATCGCCGCTCTTCCTCAATGTCGCCTTCGCTCCGCAGCGAACGCTCGTGCGGCAACATGCCGTGTTCGACGCCGGCCACGAAGACGACCGGAAACTCAAGCCCCTTGCTGGTGTGCAACGTCATCAGCATCACGCAACCGCGCGTGGGATCGACCACGTCCTGATCGCTCTGCAGACTGACGCGCGTCAGAAAGCCGCGCAGGCTGGGCTCCTCATCGTCGATCTGCTCCTCCTCATAGCGCGTCGCCGCACTCACGAGTTCGCGCAGGTTGGCGAGCCGGTCTTCGCCCCCGGATTCCTCCTCGGCCTTGTACATCACCTCCAGCCCGCTGCGGCGCAGCAGATGGTCGATCGTGTCGGCGATCGTGTTCGTCTCGGCGAATTTCTCGACATCGCGCAAAATCGCGTCAAACGCCGCAATCCCCTTCGCCGCCGGGCCGCTCAGATTGACCGCGCCGGCGGTGCGAATCACATCGAGCAGCGGCTTGCGACGATTGGCGCCCTCCGCCATCAACCGCTCGAGGGTCGTCTTGCCGATGCCCCGCGTGGGCGTGTTGATGCATCGCAAAAGCGCCACGTCGTCCGCCGGATTGGCGATGATGCGCAGATAAGCGAGCGCGTCTTTGATTTCCTTGCGGTTGTAAAACTCGAGTCCGCGCGCGATCTGATAGGGGATGCCGCGATGGCGCAGGGCGTCTTCCAGCCCGCGCGAAATCGCGTTGATGCGATAGAAAATCGCGAAATCGCTGAAACTGCGCCCTTGCCGCTGCTGCTCGCTGATCGTCGCGGCGATGCGCTCCGCTTCGTCGCGATCGTTCATGAAGCGCCACACCTGAACCGGTTCCCCCGCGTCGCGTTCCGTCCAGAGGGTCTTCGGCTTTCGCTGCGTGTTGCACGCAATCAGCTTGTCGGCCGCCTCCAAAATGCGCCCGTGCGAGCGATAGTTCTGCTCCAGCCGGATGACCGTCGCATCGGGATAGTCGCGCTCAAACGCCAGAATATTGTTGATATCCGCCCCGCGCCACGCGTAAATGCTCTGATCCGGGTCGCCCGTCGCGCAGATATTCCCATGGTGCTGCGTCAGCTCCCGCGCGATGACGTACTGCGCCCGATTCGTATCCTGATATTCGTCGATCAGCGAATATTGAAAGCGTATGTTCAGTTCTTCCGCGATGTGCGCGTTGCGCCGCAGCAAAAGCGCCGTCTTCATCAGCAGGTCGTCGAAGTCCACCGCATTACGCTGTCGCAAAATCTGCTCATACGCCTCGTAAATCCGCGCGATCGCGATGTGATCCGGGAAATCGGAATTCGCGAGATACTCATCCGGCGTAATCAGACGATTCTTGCAATCGCCGATCGCCCCATGCGCCACCTCGGCCCGCAGCATCGACTCGCGCGTGCCGGTCGCCTCGTACGCATCGGCCAGCACCTGCTTCTGATCCGCATCGTCGTAGATCGTGAAGCCCGGCTGCAAGCCCGCCAGCGGCGCAAACTCGCGCAGCAGCCGCACCCCCAACGCGTGAAACGTGTAAATCCACATTCCCCGCGCCACGCCCAGCGACTCGATGCGCGTCCGCATCTCGCTCGCGGCCTTGTTCGTAAAGGTGATGGCCAGGATGTTTCGCGGATTCACGCCGCCATGCGCCAGCAGCACCGCGCGGTGAGTGATCACGCGCGTCTTGCCCGACCCGGGGCCGGCCAGCACCAGCAACGGGCCGTTGCGGTGCAAAGCGGCGGCCCGCTGCGGCTCATTCAATCCCGCGAGTAGCTTTTCAGAGAAGGCGTCCATGCAGACGCGATCGTATCCGGCCCGCAAGTTCGTTGTCAGGTGACGCGTGGCATGCAGCCCCCTAGGGCTTCGCCTCTCGCGCCGCCTGAGACGCCGGCGCCGAACCAGGTCGCGAGCCGTGCCCGCTCGCCATCAGCCGGTCCAACTCCCCAATCTGTTCCGCCGTCAGCAACGCCCGCACCTGTTCGCGCGCGGTGCGAGCCAGCGTCTGCCGCGCGTCCGCGTCACCGGTGCTGCGACGGTGCTCGCGCATCGCAGCTCGCTCAATTTCGCGAATCTTCTCGCTCTGATCGTCGGTAAGCGTCAGACGGTGCACCGCTCGAAAGAATGCCCGCATGTCGACATACGCCGGCTCGCCGTGGGTGCTGGCCGATGCGCGGAGCGTCACCAACTGATCGCGCTGTTTCGCGTCCAGCACCGCCGAGAGCTCGGTGAAAAAACGATCCAACGCAGTATTCGCCACGGGCGGGGTCTGCACCGGAGCAAATCCCGTCTTCTCGTCCGCGTCCGCGGAAAGCCCCTGATCGAGCCAGCGCACTTCCTCCACCGAGGGCAGTGCGGCGCTCCAGGTCTGCTTCGGAGCCGCGGCTCGCAGCGCCGCGCGCAATTCGGCGTACCTGGCTTGCTGCTCCGCGGTCAGCGACAGCTTCTGCGGCAATCCGTCGATCGCCACGCGCAACCGCTCGCCCAGTTGTCGCCGGTCGTTCCAGCGCTGCTCGAAGCCGCTGACCTTCGGCGCCAGCTCGGCCGGCAGCCCGCCCCGCACTTGGTCGAAAAACTCCGCTTGCAGGTCCGTCGTATCCCCGCCGCCGCCGACCGCGCGCTCCGCCTCAATGCTCCGAATCCGCTCTTCGACCTCCGCCGCCCTCGACGCATCGCCCGCCGCCCGCGCATCCGCCAGATCGCGCAGCCCCATGCGAATGGCGCGAACCCGCCGCCGATCCTCGGTAATGCGCGCCTGATAGTCGTCGACCATCGTGGCCACAAACAGCATCTGCTCGTCGTTCAAATCCAACTCATCCGCCAGTTCGCGGCCGAGCCCATGCAAGTACGTCAGCGGCACGCCGCGAAGCATCCGCTGCACCACCGGCGGCGGCTCGGCGGCCTTCGGCGGCGTCGCGGGCGGCGTCTGTGCGCCTACCAACGGCGAGAAAAACGCAAGCAGCAACAACGCGGAACGCACGCGCGATGCGAGCTGAAAAGCGCGATGAGCCATAGCGAAGTCTGTCCCTCGGGTAGGGCGTTAATGGAAACCGGCTCGTCCGATCGTTAATCGGATTGTATTCAATCAGTCCTGCGAATCGCGGCCCCGCGCGCCGCGGCCCCTCGAACAAGCCGATAACAAGCCGCTCGATGTACAAATGGTGACTTCCGCCCGAGAAAGCAAACAGCGGCGGCGACCCGATTTCTCAAGTCGCCGCCGTTGAAACTCAATCGCTTTCAATCAAAAACAGTTCGCGACCGAGCGAACGCAACACCGCTCGGTCGCGACCGCCGCGAGCACACGCCATGCTTACGGGCAGGCGTTGCCGCTGCTGACCGCCGTCACAAAGGTGGCGATGTCGCCGACCGTGACAAAGCCGTCGTTGTTCGTGTCGTTGGCGCAGGTGAAGCCGCAGCTCGGCGTGCCCGGCAGGAAGCGAGCCGCCCACGCCGGCTGACCACCGACGATCGCATCGACGAAGAAGCCGATGTCGCCGACCGTGACGAAGCCGTCGCAGTTCGAATCGGCGCACACGCAGGCCGGACCGCCGTCGAAGATGGCCAGATCGGCCGCGTCGACGATGCCGTCGCTGTTCAGGTCGCCGTTGCAGTAGCTGCCCGGCTGACCCTGATTCGCGACCAAAATCGAGCGGTCGGCGGCGTTCTTCACGCCGTCGAGGTTCACGTCGCCGTAGGTCGTGTCGAGGATGCTTTCGACCAGCTCGACCACGTCGTCCTGATCGACGTCGAGGTCGCCGTCCATGTCCGCCGACAGGTCGATCAGAGCCGCGTCATCGAGGTTCGCCCAGACGCCGAAGTTGCCCTGAACGTAAGCGATGTCCAGGCAGTTGATCGTGCCG
>JALHOX010000228.1 GCA_022842805.1 Phycisphaerae bacterium
TATCCAGCTCATACCGCCCGTCGCTCGACGTGCTGTTCATGTAGATCATCCGCTCGACGCCGTTGATCTCCTGCTCCAGCGTGGCGGCCACGGTTTCGGCGATGGTCTTCGCATTCGCACCGGGGTAAAGCGCCGCCACACGAACGATCGGCGGCGCGAGATCGGGATACTGTTCGACCGGCAGCCGGAAATAGGCCACAGCGCCAAGCAGAGTGATCAGCACGGAGATCACCGTGGCGAAAACCGGCCGCGCGATGAAAAATCGGCTCAGCATGCGCGGGGCTCCTTAGCGGCTCGGCTGCGAATCAACGACAGATTGCGACGCGGCCACGGCTTGCGACGCGGCGACGACCGCGGGCGCGACCATGCTCGGCTTCACCGGCACGCCAGGACGCGCCCGCTGCAGCCCGTTCACGATCACCTTCGCATTCGGCTCCAGTCCGGAGTCGATGACGCGCAACCGCTCAAAGACCGGCCCCACGCTCACATTGCGTCGCTCGACGACGTTGTTGTCGTTGACGACAAGCAAAAACCGGCCCAACTGATCGGCCTGCACCGCGACATCGGGCACCAGCAACGCCTCGCGCTGCCCGAGAATGGATTGAATGCGGACGAAGTTTCCGGGCAACAGTGTGCCGTCCTTGTTGTCGAAAACCGCTTCGCAGCGAACCGTGCCCGTGGCGGCGTCGACCCGCGCGTCCGCCTTGTCAAAGGCGCCGACGTGCGGATAGCCGACCTCGTTCGCCAGCCCGCAACGCACTTCCAGGCCGGCCCGCCCGTCTTCATTCGGTCGACGGTTCTGATTGGAACGGCGCAGCTCCAGAACCGTGCGCTCGTCGATGTCATACACCGCAAACACCCGCGCATCGTTGTAGACAGTGGTCAGCAGCGTCGGCTCGGTCGCCCCCACCAGTTGCCCCTCGTCGACCGGCACCATCGTCAAACGACCGGCGATCGGCGAACGCACCTCCGTGAAGCTCAGCTCGAGCTGCGCCGAGGCCAATCGCGCATCCGCGACGTCGACCATCGCGCCGGCCGCGTCGACCTCGGCCTGCGCCCGATCCAGCTCATCGCGCGAGGCGGCGTTGACCGCGATCGCACTCCGCAGCCGCTCCAGCGCCACCTGCGCCACGCGCTGTTGTGCCTTGGCCGCGGCCACTTGCGCCTGCGCCTGACGCACGTCGGCCTCAAACGTCCGCGAGTCGATCGTGAACAACAGCTCGTCCTTCGCGACGCGCCGCCCGCCCGTCACATGCTTGGTCTTCAAAAACCCTTTCACGCGGGCCCGAATCTCCACCACGTCTTCCGCGCGGAGCAGCCCCGTCAATTCCAGCGTCTCAGGGACCGTCCGCGACTGCGGGAGCGCCACCGAAACCTCCGGCGGCGGCGGCGGCTGATAGGCGTTCTGCGGCGGACGGCAGGCGGCGACGAACAGGGTCAAACCGCCGAGAATCAAAACCATTCGCGACAAGCGACTCATCGGGAATCTGCTCCGGGCGACACGCGCGGCATTGGACGACCAGCCGCAGCGAAGGGTGAAATCGGTTTAGTCAGGGAAGGATCATCACCCGCGTTTGGATTCCGCGAAAGGCGGCGGCGCTTCAGCCGACCAGATTTCGACGCGGAACTTCAAAGATTGAATTTTCAACCGCCACAATAATCCGCCGCTCCGGCGCGGGCCGCACGCGGTGCATCCCCGTGAATTCACCGAATGCGGGAAGGACGGCGACCTGTCGCTCAAAGACGAAGCAAGGGAATCGGGCACAGCCGCCCGAGTCGCTGAAGATCGCGCAGGGATGGAGGTGGCCGCAGAGCACGCCCGCCGAGGTTGCCGGCGCAAATCGCTCCGCACCCGCGCCGCCAAACCGAGCGCCGGCGAAACCGGGGGACGCGCCGTCCGCACAGCCCCCTTCTCCCTCGATCGCCATAATCTGCGAATCGCCGCACGGCTCTTCGATCTCCTCCGGCGGCTCATGCAGCAGACGAAATGGGCCGATCGACCGCTCCGCGAAGCACTCGATTCGCAGATCCGTCGGCGGATCGCCGGCGGAGCGATCGTGATTGCCGCGGATCAGCATCATGCTCACCGACGAAAATCGCTCGCGAAACGCCAGAAGTTCGCCGAGCACCTCGGGCGTACACCCGGCCCGCGCGTGCCAGAAATCGCCCAGAACCACCAGCCGCCGCGCCTCGGTCTCGCGCAAGGCGCGCTCCAGCCGCGCGATCGTCGCCGCCCCGCTCGCCGCCGGCACCGGAATCCCGGCGCTGCGAAACGCGGCGTCCTTGCCGAAGTGTGGGTCGGCGATGAAGAGCGTGCGCTCGCGCGGCCACCAGAGCCCGCGGTCGGCCCGGGGATGCAGTGCTTCCGAGTGCCACTCAACGACAACCATGCCGCACATCGTAGTCGCGCAACGGGCCCGTTCGCGGCGCCTCCGAACAACCGCGACACCGCCGCCCCGCCGCGCCTTCACCCCGTAGCCCCTGCCGCTATCCTCTACCCATCATGAACCGCCCCAGCGTCATTCCGCCCGCTCCCGATGCGTCGCTGCTCGTCACCTTCGACAATCCCGCCCCGCAGCGCGACTACATCATCGAACATGTGCAGCCCGAGTTCACCAGCCTGTGCCCCGTCACCGGCCAGCCCGACTTCGGCACGATCACCATCCGCTACACGCCCGACCGCATCTGCGTCGAGCTCAAGAGCCTGAAGATCTACTTCCAGGCCTTCCGCAATCAGGGCATCTTCTACGAAGCGGTCACTAACCGCATCTGCGACGACCTCGTCAAACTGCTCGCGCCGCGCTGGCTGCAAGTCGAATCCGCCTGGACCCCGCGCGGCGGCATGCACTCCACCATCACCGTCGAGCATCCCTCGCCGACGCGCCCCACGTGACCCACCTCGAAGGCCGCCAGAGCGTGCTCGCGGCGCTGCAGGCGCGGCTCCGTCGGTTTCAGGTCGTGCTGCTGCGACAAGGGCTGCATCAGGAGCAGGTGCAGGACATCCTCGACGCAGCCGCCGCGAACAACACCCCGATCCGCTGGGCCGCCCGCGAAGAACTCGACGCTCTCACGCACGGCGCGACACACGGCGGCGTGGTGGCGATCTGCTCCCCGCGGCCGCTGACGACCGTCGAGCACCTGTTCGAGCTAGTCGACCGCGCGACCCGTCCGCCGCTGATTCTGCTGCTCGAAGGCGTCGACGACGCCCGCAACCTCGGCTTCACGCTGCGCAGCGCCGAAGCCTTTGGCGCGAGCGCGGTGCTGATCAAAAAACACCTCTGGGATTTCGACGAAGTCGAGATCTCGCGGCCGGCGTCGGGCGCGTTCGAGCGCCTCCCGCTGGTGCAGATCGAAGATGTCGCACCCTTGCGCGAGTTGCAGAAGCGCGGCACGCGAATCTTCGGCGCGATCGCCAACGCACGCCGCGCCGTCTATGACGCCCCGCTGGCGGAGGCGTGCATCCTCGTGGTCGGCGGCGAAAAACGCGGCATCAGCGGCGCGGTGCGCGATCTGTGCGATCAGCTGATCACCATCCCCACCGTCGCCGGAGCGTCCTCATTGCCCCTGGCGCATGCAGCGGCTCTCTTGTTGGGAGAGGCCGCTCGCCAACGCCGACCGAATTCGTAGAGCAAAGCGCCCGCCGTTTTCACCGGTCTTCAACACCCGCAACTTTTCCATCAAAACAACGAGAGCAAGGCATTGCCTTGCTCTCTTCGATCGCGAGAAGTTACTCAGCGAAGCGGACGGTTCAACCGCCCGTCAGCAGCGCCACGAACGCCGCAATGTCGCCGACCGTCACAAACCCGTCGCTGTTGGTGTCAGCGTTGGAGATCAGGCAGTCGGGATACTGCGTCGCATAGCCCGGCGCGTCCGTCAGCGCCAGCACAAACGCGGCGATGTCGCCCACGGTCACGAAGCCGTCGCAATTGCAATCGCCCACCAGCGTCGACGGCAGATTCAACGTCACAAACTCCATCTGCTCCGGCGTGGCCTTGTCGTTGTTGTTCCACAGGTTGTAGGCGAATTCGCCCGGCCCGCCCGGCGAGCTCTCGTCGCGCAGGAACTCCATGTACTCCTTCGAGAGCGTCTGGTGGAACAGCCGCACTTCGGCCCGCGTGGCCCCATCCGGAATGTTGTAGAACGTGTCATCCCAGTTCTGCCCGTCGGCGTAGGTCGCGCCCACCGGGGCCGCACCGACCGAGGCGTAGGCCGCGTTGCTGAAGCCCAGCGGCGGAATGCGGTTGTCCTTCAGCCAGCGGTTGTTCAGTGCCAGGAAATTCGGCGTGTTGGCAGGCAGGCCGACGAGCGGGGCCAGGTTTTCGTCGATGACCGGCTTGCCTTCGTAAACCTTCGCCTCGCTGTCGAGGGTGAGCACCGCGTTGGCCGGGTTGTACGCGGCCGACTCGCTAATCAGCTGGTTCGAAGCGTCAAAGTACTTCACATTGAGCCACATGCGTCGGCCTTCCGGATAGCCGGTCGGCAGCTTGTGACCCGTGTTGTTCGTGATGCGAACCTTCAGCTGGCCCTGCGGCACGGTGTCGACGTCCATCTCCGCCGCGTTCTGCAGCATATAGCGGGCGCGGTTGATGCCGTCCTGAATCCAAAGCGAGCCAAACTCGACGAATTCGCCCGGATTCACTTCGAAGATCGGCTCCACCACCGTCGGGTCGACCTGATCCAGAACGCTCAACATCCAGACCGCGCTGCCGCTCATATCGTGCAGCGGCTGATCCTGACGCACCGGCGAGGCGCCGAAGCCACAGCCCTTGCCCGTCACGTCGCGCATGTGGCAATCCTGGCAGCTCGCCACGTATTGGCGATTGCCGCCGAATTGCGGAGCGAAGACGCCCTGCGGCGTGTTGTAAGCGCTGAAGAACCATTCGCTGTAGGTGCGCTGCTCCGACATCATGTGTCCGGAGTTGGGCGTGCTCGTGGGCTGATTAAACGTGTTGGGAGTGCCCACGCCGTTGACCATGTCAAACGCCGGGTTGCTCACGTTGTGGCAAGTGCCGCACAGCGCCGATTCCTGGTGATACGGCGAGACGATGACCGTGTGCCCGGCGATCGGCACTGGGAACGGACCGCGGCGCGCGATATCGGTGTCGTTCGGGTCGATGACCATCATCGCGTTGCCGAAGTCGCTCGGCAGATTGCCGCCGATGTCGGTGATGATCTGCACGTCTTCAATCGGGCTGACGCCGGCCTCATAGACCGGATCGACCAAACGGTGGCAAAGCTCGCAGCTCACGCCGTGCATGTCGGCGGTGAGAATGGCGCGGCCGTCCGAGGGGGAAGAGCGTCCCTGCAGCCACCCGGTCGGAATGTGGCACTTCAGGCAAGTCTCGCCCGAGCCGGGCGCGACCTTGTCATTGATCTCAAGCGCGGCCTTGAAGATCGGATCGATCGACGAATAGGCCATCATGCTGCCGCGCCAGTGTTCATAGGGCGCGACCGCGGGGTCGTAGTAGGCATGGCACGCGGTGCAACCGACCGGATCTTCGATCGGCGTCAGGCCCACGAGTTCGCCGCTGCCGGCGCGGGCAAAGCCGATCGGCTGAGTGCCGGGCAACTCAAAATCGCGGTCGGTCGTCGGGACGAGTGCGCCGCTGCCGCTATAGCTGATCGAGAGCGCTGGCGTCGTCGCTTGTGCCGAGTTCGCGAGGAAGTCGGTCGCAATGACGCGGAAGCGCAGCTGTGTCGTCGGAATGTTCTTCACCCACCAGTCGAGCGTCGACACGCCGAAGCCGTTCACCAGGATCGGCCGCCACGTCGCACCGTTGTCGAACGACGCCAGCACGTCCAGCCGGCCGATGTCGTTGCCGGGCGGCCCGGTGACGCTGGCCGTCCACGAAAGCGTGATCTGCGACCCGCTCGTGAGCGCCTCGCCGCCGAGTGGATAGTTGAACGAAACGCTGACGGGGTTTACGCCCGCGGTGGCAACCGCGGCGAAAAAGGAGGCGGCCAGACAGACGCCGATCGGGAGTGTGCTCCGAGAGCGGTTCATACGTTCCCTCGACAGGTTCGTGGTGTTATCGAATTCGATCCGGTGTTGATCCGGCAGGTCAACACAGCCGCGCAGCGAAAGCCGCGGCCAGCGCTCTTGTGATATTAGCGTTGTAAAACTGCCGGTCCAAACAGATCCGCGATCGCGGTTATTCCCGCCGGGCCGCTCAGCGGCGATTTCGCGGGGATTCCGATAAGAATTAGGCGTGATTTCAAGTGGGATGAAAGTGCTGCGCTTTCGACGATGCGTCGTCGCACTCGCCGACTTCAAGGTCAGGAATTGGCTCCAATTTGGCGGGGGCGGTGCTCCGCTGAAGCTCGTCAACCGCGCCTTCTCGCGCCACTCTTCCACCTACCACGGCTGCATATGAACCACCGTCTCACACTCAGGCAAACTCGCGAGAAACCGTTTGCCGTAGGGCTTGCTGCGGACGCGCGGGTCCAGAATGACCACGATCCCGCGATCGGTCGCGCTACGAATCAGCCGCCCAAAGCCCTGTCGCAGCTTCAGCACCGCCTCGGGCACCTGAAATTCGTTGAACGGATTTCCGCCGCGCCGGCGAATACGCTCGATCCGCGCCTCCACCAGCGGGCGATCCGGCACGGCAAAGGGCAGCTTCACGATGATCACGTTCGAAAGCGCTTCGCCCGCAACATCGACCCCCTGCCAAAAACTGTCGACGCCGAAGAGCGCCGCCCGCGGCGTCTCGCGAAATTTTCGCAGCAGCAGCCCGCGCGGCAAATCCTCGCCCTGCGCCAAAATCGTAAAGCCGTCGGCCTCAAGGTCTTCGCGGACGATTTGGGCCACGTCCAGCAACTGCCGCTGGCTGGTGAACAGCACGAACGCCCGGCCGTCGCTCTCCCGCAGATAATGCGTCACGGCACGAGCGGCGGCGGCGGTGAAAAGGTCCGTCGCCGAGGGGTCGGGCATGCCCGCCTCGATGTGCAGCGTGACCTGCTTGCGATAGTCGAAGGGCGAGCCGAGCCGCTGTCGCCGTGCATCGGGAATGCCCAGCGCGCCGAGGATGTATTCAAAGTTCGGATCGCCGCTGTCGGCCAGCGTTGCGCTGGTGAGAATCGCCGACTTCACGCGATCAAAGAGCACCATCCGCAACCGCGAGGCCACGTCAAGCGGCGCAGCGCAGAGCGACAGTCGTCCGCCACGGGCGCCGTCGGTGTCGATCCAGTAGACGTGCTCCTCCATCGCCTGCGAGAGCATCGAGTCCAGCGAGTTTGCGGTCTCGGATAATCGCCCGACGAACGAGCGAACCTCCGCTTTGTCGTCCTCCGACGCCAGCTGCTCGATCAGCGGCTCCAGCTCACTCTTCAACTGACGCAGCGCCGGCGAAAGCGGGTTGGGCACCGGATCGGGAACCAGCAGACGACCGTTGCTGCGGCCGCGCGTCTGCTGAAACGACCAAAGATGATTGAACAGCTCGGTGCAGGCCGCGGCAGCCCCCACCACCGCGCGCCGCTGCGCGTCGCTGCCGAGATGCTTCAGCACCCCTTGCCCCGTGCGCTCGTTGAAAAGTCCGCTCAGCAGATACTGAATCGGCCCGGCCGAAATCGCCCCGCCAAAGTGATCCGCCGCGACCGC
>JALHOX010000229.1 GCA_022842805.1 Phycisphaerae bacterium
GGTGATATTCGAGTACGTCGTAGCCGTTGCCCTCTTCGGGCCAGATCAGGCCGGGCGGCAGCGTCGCGCCGAAGATTGCAATCGAAAGCGGCCACGCCAGGATGGCCAGCAACGCGGTCTCAAGCCAGACGAATCCGACCCGCTTCAGCCCCGCCAGCTCCTCCGGTGGTGGATCAGCGATTTGCGCGGGTGGCGGCGCCGCGTTCAGCAGTCGCGCCAGCCCCAGCACGATGCCCGCGATCACGAGAACCCACGCCGCCGCGCCGCTCAGCAGCCCCGTGCACCCGAGCAGCAGAACCAGCGCGACGAGCAATCCCGACCCGAGCGCGGTCGCAAGAAGAAACGCCTGTGTTCCGCCGACGCGGCCCGGCAGCAGCCAGGCTGTCGGCCAAGCCCCAAATCCCGCCGCCGCCAGCAACAAGCCCGCCACGCGCAGGCCGTCTTCGAAGAGGACCAGCGGCGTGACCGACGAGCGCGTGCCGCTCAGCAGAATCGCGGCGGCGACGACCAGCAGCGCCGGCAGCGCCGCAGGCGAGACGAAGGCGCGGCCGCGGCTGGGGTGCGATGCGCTGGTCACCGAGGCGTGCGTCAGGATTTCTTGTAGTAGTCGGCGTTGATCTGTACGAAACGGACCTGCGATTCGGGCAGTTCGTCCTCGGTGTAGATCGCCTTCACCGGGCACTCGTCGACGCACAGCCCGCAGTCGATACAGGTCTCGGGGTCGATGTAGAGCTGATCGACCTTGCCGAAATCGGGCTCGTCCTTGCGCGGGTGGATGCAGTCGACCGGGCAGACGTCGACGCAGGCGGTGTCCTTCGTGCCGATGCAGGTCTCGGTGATAATGTGCATATCTGTCTTCCTCCGCGGCGGTCCGCGCGATGAGGGTCTGTTCACCCGGGGCGAGCGGCCTCTGCCGGTCGCCAAATTACGATGGGGCATTATAGGGGTGATTGCACCGCTGCAACGCCTTCAGGCGCCGACCAAGTATGAGAGCGCGAAATGCGACGTGTACGCCAGAAGCATGTAAACCAAGTAGAAAATCACTGCGAATGCGAGTTTCTGTGCCGCTTCGCTTGTGCCGTCTCGACGGGCGGTACATATGTGATGGGAGTTTCGCAATGCGAACAAAAGTCCGACGAAGGTGCCGAGGTTGGCAAGGCCGAGCGCTGCGCCGGCCAATGGACGCCGCATCATGAGCAACCCCGCGACGGCGCCGGAGACGGCGGACAGCAGTGCGATTGTCAGAACCAGTACAACGGGACAAGCGTTCGGCGGCAGGCCGCTGATCAACGCGGCACGCGCCGGCCGGCGCGACGTCGTGGGGACGAATTCGAGATCCGCGGTGAACTCATTGGGGGCTCGCTCGCTCGTAAATGACGTGTACCGCAGCTTGGTCTCCCTGCGATCGGAGCTGTTCATGCCCACTCGCTCCGCGGCGGTCGCGTCAATCCAACAATACTGACCGTCGCCCGCAATCACACTTGGCGAAGAGCCGGTGTGCGCTTCAACCCAGCCCCGAACCTGAAGGCGCAGTTCGACGTTGTCGGTGGAATAGTGCGGCCGATTCGGACGCGGCGTGAAGCTGACGCGGAGCGGAAACCACGGCTTGTCGGAGGGGAACTCGACTTCGACGCACGGCGTGCGGGTGTCGCGAAGGCGCGGGTCGCGCGGGGCGTGGTCGGCGGTTCGGTCAAATTCCGCTCGGAATTCCGCGACCGAACCAATCCAGACTGCAATGAGCGAGTGTTCGCCGTTGAGGTAGGGGCCGAATGTCGCAAGTTGCTCGTTCTCGACTCTGACGCCGGCGGCGGTGAGATGAGCCACGAGTGCGTCCATATCGTTGGTCGAGAGGACTTCGCAGCGCATGCCGAAGGTCTCGATCGCGTCTGAGATTGTCAGTGCACCGGAAGGGTCGAAGCTGCCCATCGAAGGAATGCAACAGCAGGGGAGGACCGCCCATGAGAGCGTCCAAAAGTACCAGTCGCCCAAGCGCCCATCGGCCACATGAACAATGTTCCGGCCGCGCAAGGTTGAATATTCATTCAGCGGCTTCACACGAACTGCGCCGCCCCGTCCACGGACGGGGAACAGCCAAACTCCCCGTGCATCCTGCCCCTTGTCGCCAGGCAGATCGATCCAGACCGCAAGTCGCATGCGCTGCCGACCGTCGGCGTGGTCGATGATTGCCGATTGCGTTCGCTCGGGGAGAGGGCGCATGCCGACGTCGTCGTAGCAGAACGCTTTACCACCTGCACGGGTGGCGGCGACGAAGAGTCCTCCGAAAACGACCAGAATGAAAGGCGCCAACCAACCCTTCGGTGGCATCGGACCAGCCCCTTTTTGCACTGAAGCTTCGGACGCTTGCGATTGCGCGAGCACACAACCGACCGCAACATCTCATCGCGTCGCACTGCGAGGCATACGCCGAAGCCGGCCGACCCTTACGCCCCCTCAAACAGCCCTGGCTCCATCGGCACATTCGCAATCGATGGCGCACGGACCGGCCGGCCGAGGTGCTCGTACGCCGCCGGCCGCGCGACGCGACCGCGCGGCGTGCGAATGACAAAGCCGATCTGCAGCAGGTAGGGCTCGACCACGTCTTCCAGCGTGTCGCGCTCGTGGCCCATGCTGGCGGCGATCGCCTCGATGCCCGCCGGGCCGCCGTCGTAGTGGTCCATCAGCGCCGTGAGATAAGCGTGATCGAGGCCGTCGAGGCCGAGGCGATCGACCTGCAAGATCTCCATGGTTTTCTGAACGACGTCGAGCGAAACGCGCCCCGCGGCGCGGACATCGGCATAATCGCGCACGCGCCGCAGCAACCGATTCGCAATGCGCGGCGTGCCGCGGGCCCGGGCCGCCAGCAGCGCCAGCGAGTCGGCCGGCGCCGCCATCGAGAGCAGTTGGGCGCTGCGCGTCGCGATCCGGGTCAGATCCGCATCGTCGTAATACTTGAGATGCAGCAGCAGGCCGAAGCGGCTGCGCAGCGCCGGCGAGAGCAAGCCGGAGCGGGTCGTGGCGCCGATCAGCGTAAAGGGCTTGAGCCGAAAATTGATCGTGCGCCCGCCGATGCCCGATTCGGTTGTGTAGTCGACGCGAAAGTCCTCGAGCGCGGGATAGAGAAACTCCTCGACCACTTTGCTGAGCCGGTGAATCTCGTCGATGAAGAGCACGTCGCCGGTTTCGAGCTGCGTGAGCAGGCTCATCAGGTCGCCTTGGCGGACGATCGCCGGACCGCTGGTGACGCGGATCGTGCGACCCAACTCCTCGGCCACGATGTGCGCGAGCGTGGTCTTGCCCAGGCCGGGTGGGCCATCGAGCAAGATGTGGTCGACCGGCTCGTTGCGCAGCCGAGCGGCGTCGAGCGCGATGCGTAATTGTTCGCGAACCTGATTCTGCCCAATGCACTCATCGAGCCGCCGCGGGCGCAGCGAGCGGAGAAAAATCTCCTCGTCGGGGCCGGACTGATTGAAGACGCGTTCGATGGGCATGGCGAACGGAAGGCTAACGCGGGGGGGTGCGAGTTGCGAGTGCGGAGTGTCGAGTTAAAAACCGCTCCAGCGGGGCCGCTCGTCGCGCTCTTGCGCTCCACGCTTTGCTCCGCACCTCGACACTCATCCTCGTCTGACACTTTCCGACAGGCGGCCCAAAATATTCGTTGCAACTCTCCGACAATAGTAGTAGAGTCTTCTACGACACACGTAGGAGACGCGCGGCTCGCGCGGAAAGATTCGCATGCCAAGCAACGAATACGAACTGGCCGACGCCGAACTCGAAGTGCTCAAGGCACTTTGGGAAAAGCAGCCGGCCACAGTGCGGGAGCTTTTGGAGCGGCTGGCCCAGCGCGGCCGCACCTGGGCCTATACCACGGTGCAGACCTTCCTGACCCGGCTCGAACAAAAGGGCTTCGTCCGCAGCGACCGAAGCGGGGCGGCCTTCAATTATTCGGCCGCCGTGACGCGCGATCAGGTCGTCCGCTCGCGGCTCAAGTCGATGGTCTCACAGCTCTTCGACGGTGCCGCCGGCGAACTGGTCCTGCAACTTGTGCGTCAGGAACGGTTATCTCCCAGTGAGGTGGCCGAATTGCAGAATCTGATCGAGAAATTGGACGCCGACGCGCCTTCCGCGAAAGGGCGGCGACGGACGTAGCGTCTTCATCATGGGCCCGGTCGGGCCGCACCCTCAGCCAGCGTTTCGAGTTGCGGGTGCAGAGTTTCGAGTTGAAGGCAAATCCGCGCGGCTTCGCGCGGGCTGTTGATACGACGAATGCGGTGACCATCGGATCGGCGGCAGTTCTTGCGCCGCCTCAGCTTCGAAAGGTGCGTCGTGACTCCGCTCGAAGTCATCCTGGCCGGAATGTGGCGCAGTGCCTGGGGCATTTTGCCGGTCGCGTTTCTGGCGCTGCTGACGACGCGCTGGCTCGCGGCGCGACCCGCGACCCGGCACTGGGTGTGGGTCAGCGTGCTGGGCTGGATGGTCGTGGGCGGCTTTCTGCCGGCCTATCGCGGCCCGGCGCCGATCGCGCCGCCCTTGGCGACCACCGTCGAACCGCCGAGTTGCGCGCCGTCGCCGTCTGACGAGCTTCCGCTTCTTCTGAGTCGCACGCGTCAGGCGGCGGACTTCGCCGCACGCGATTCTGAGCCGGCGATCGAAGCGCCCGAGGCCGGCGCACCGACCGACTCGACACCCACGTCGGGGGTCGATTTCGAAGAACTCGCCACCGCGATTGAGGAGAGCGAAATTCCTGCCGACGCGGCGGCTGTCGCCGACGGGCCGACGCTCGAAGAGCTGGTCGATATCGCGCTGGCCGACGAGTCATTGCTGACCACGACCCCGACCGAATCGACCGACGAAGTCGCGATGGAGAATGTTGCGGCCGCGACACCGACCGATGGCGGAGCCGCGGCGCGGGCCGCAGAACAGCCCGCCGTCGCGTCGCGCACCGCGGAGCGCATGCTCGCCTCGCTCGAGACGGCACGAGTTCACTGGCACACGGCGGTGAGCGCTGTCCGGGCCGCGGTCGAGAACCTGCCGTCGCCGCCGGCGTGGATGTGGCTCATCGGGGGCGGACTCTTCGCGATCTGGATCAGTCTGCAATCGATCGCCGCGCAGGCCCGCGCTCGCGCCGATCGCCCCGCACCAAAGGACGTGCAGCGCTGCGTCGCGGCGATCGCCCGCAAGCTGCGCGTCTCGCCGCCCGAAACGGTGATGAGCGAGCGCAGCGTGTCGCCGCACATCTGGTGCGCGATGCGGCCGAAGCTGGTGCTGCCGCGGCGGCTGTGGGCCGATCTCGATCGCGACGGGCGACATGCGGTGGTGTGTCATGAATTGGCACATCTGTCGCGCTGCGATCACTGGGTGCGGCGCTTCGAGCTCGCCGCCACCGCACTCTTCTGGTGGCATCCGATTCTCTGGTGGGTCCGCCATCGCATCGCCGAAGAGGCGGATTTGAGTTGCGATGCGTGGGTGACCTGGCTCGCGCCGCGCAAGCGCCGGGCCTATGCCGAAGCGCTGCTGCGAGCGCAGAGCGCGTGCGAATCTTCGACCGAACATCCGTCGCTGGCCGTCGGCCTGCTGACCAAACGATCCCGGAAACTGGCAAGGAGATTGACCATGGTGATGACGCAAAGCAACCGTCCGCAGGCGTCGCTGCTGGCGGGGGTGTGGGCTTCGATGTTGCTGCTGGCGGGGTGGGTGACGCTGCCGGCGTGGGCCTGTCCGCCCGAGGCCAAGAAAGAGCCGTCGCATGTCGCCGCCCATGCCCATTCGCCGGCGCACGCGCCGCACGCGGTCGTGAGTGTCGGCGGCAAAGCAGCCGCCGCCCACGCCCCGCACGTCGCCGTCGGCGTCGCGACCACGATCGACGCCGATGAGGACGAGTACAAAAGTCACGCCGAAACCTACGCGAAGTACCTGAAGGATGAGGGCGTGCAGCCCTACGTCTTCAAGATCGCGCAGACCTCGGCCGGTGAATCGCCGGTCGCGATCATCGCGCGGGCCGACTCCGATGCCGCCCAGGCTGCCGCGGAGGCGCCCGAGGCAGAGGACGAAGCCGCCGAAGAGACGCGCGAAAACGAAGCACAGATGCGCGAACTCGAAGCCGAGCTGCGGGCGCTGGAGGCCCAGTTGCGCGATCTGGAGCGCGCCATGCGCGATCGCAGTCCGCGCGCCGGCGGTCCTCGGCCGCCCGCGGGTGCAATGCGGCGCTCACCGATGCCGCCGATGCCGCCCATGCCGCCCATGCCGGCGATGCCGCCGATGCCCGCCGCGGCCGCGAGCCCGGGTATGGCCCCGATGGCGCCCATGGCCCCGATCGCGCCCGCGGCGCCGGCCCCGCGGATGCGCCGAGCGCAGCGCAGCAGCGGCGGCGAGAGCCATCGCGAGTATTGCCTGCCCAGCGGCAAGTGCGAGACGCTGATGGAGCTGCTCGTGCGCGACGACGTGCCGGTGCGCGTCAGTCGCAATGGCGATTGCATCTCGGTCAACGCGTCCGAGCAGCAGCACGCCGCGATCGGCGCATTCGTCGAGATGATCCGCGGCAGTTGGGAAAACAAGAGCTACAAACTGCCGGCGGAGAAGATGGAAGCGTTCTACGCCCTGATGAGCCGCAACGATGTGCCGATCAAGGTCTCGGGCGGCGGCGACACGATCTCTGCCGAGGCGACCCAGGCCCAGCACGAGATTCTGGCCGCGTTCCTCGAAGCGATTCACCCCGGCAGCAATCCGGGCGCGCTCGAAAGACTCGGTCGCAACAAGCAGGCGAAGCGCGGCGGCGGACTGGGCGCCGGTTTTGGCGGCGCCTTTGGCATGACCTCGCCGATGCGCGTGGGTCGGCGCTGGCCCGGCGGCGCCGGTCAATCGGCCCGCGAGCTGGAGCAGCTCGCCCGCGACCTGCACAGCGCCGAACGCCAGCGCGCCCGCGAGTTGGAGTTGAAGGCCCGCCAGTTGCAGAACGCCGCCCGCGATCGCCATCGCGCCGCTGAGCAGCGCCGCAACCAGATCGAGCGCCGCCGCGAGCAGATCGAGCAGCGCCGCCAGCAGATTCAGGAGCGTCGCGACCAGATTCGCGAGCGATCGCAGGCGCTGCCGGAGAGCGAAGAGCAGCAGCGCGCCGCCCTGGAGCAGCAGGATCTGACGCTCGAAGCACAACTGGAGGCGCTCGAAGCCGAGATGGAAGCCTTCCAGGGGCAGGTCGAATCTGAAGCGAGCGCCATGCAGCACGACGGCGAGATGAGCGAGGCTGCGGCGGAGTGGCTCTCGAAGCTGCAGGAACGTCAGTACACCCACGTCGAGCGCCTCAACGAAGCGGTCCGGGCCCTGACCCAGGCTGCCGGCGTCTCCACCGGCGATGCCCGCGAAGCGCTCGAAGATGCGCTGCGCGAGGTCGAGATGGGCATGCCCGATGTCTCGTCGCTGGTGGACGAAGTGACCGCCGAGGCGACCGAAGACTCTGCCGAAGTGGCCGAGCTGGTCAAAGAGCATCTCGCGGCCGTGGCCGATGGACCGATGAAGTCGGTGCATGAAAAACTGCTGTCGGCTTTTGATGCGCTGCGCAACGGCGACGGCATCCGGGAAAACATCGCAGCCC
>JALHOX010000230.1 GCA_022842805.1 Phycisphaerae bacterium
ATGCTGTCGCGGATGTTTCCGTTTGGGGCGCGGCAGTTTCTGAATCGGCGGTTGAGCGGGACGGCGGAGGATGACACGTTTCCGGTTTTCTATCGCGCGAACAAGATGAGCGCGCTGCGGCGGCATGGGGAGTCGGCGGGGCTGGCGGTGGAGTCGCAACGGTACCTGGCGCACCATCCGACGTACTTTTTGTTTTCGCCGGTGGTGTATCGGGTGATGGCTTCGATCGAGCGGGTCTGGACGCGGACGGGGGCGTTTCCGCAGTTGCAGCCGCGATTGCATGTGATCTTGCGGAAGGCGGCGACCGGCGGCGGCGGGGGGATTGGGAGTCGAGCATGAATGGGACGAAGATTCGATCGGCCTCGATCGACGATGTGCCGGTGATATTGCAGTTTATTCGCGAGTTGGCGGAGTATGAGAAGCTGACGCATGCGTGTGTTGCGACGGAAGCGGAGCTGGCGGCGACGCTGTTTGGGGCGCGGCCGTATGCGGAAGTTTTGATTGGGGAGTGGGACGGGGAGGCGGTGGGCTTTTCGCTGTTTTTCCATAATTACTCGACGTTTTTGGCGCAGCCGGGGATTTATCTGGAAGATCTGTTTGTGCGTCCGGCGGCGCGTGGTCGCGGGATTGGGCGGGCGCTGTTGACGCGGATTGCGGAGCTGGCGGTGGAGCGGAATTGCGGGCGTGTGGAGTGGAGCGTGTTGGATTGGAACGCGCCGGCGATCGGGTTTTATCGCAAGCTGGGGGCGGTGCCGATGGAGGAGTGGACGACGTTTCGGTTGACGGGGGATGCGTTGCGGGTGTTGGGCGGGGGGATGTGATTGCCGCGGGGCGGGCAATGCGAGTGACATGCGGCTGAAATACATCGACAACGACAGTCCCGGAAATCCGGGCGGGCGCGATTACGGCTCGCGGTGGTTTCGTCGCGGCGAGTGCTATGAAGTGGCGGAGATTCACGAGCGGCCCGGCTTTCTGATGGTGCGGCCGGTGGGAGAGGCGGCGTGGCCGCGTCCGGGCGATTCGTGGTTCGAAATCGATCCGTATGCGTTTGAAACGCCACTCGAGCCGATTCCGATTCGCTCGTGCGGGTATGTGTTGCACAATCTCGGGGACTACTACGGCTGCATCATCGAAGATCGTCGTGCGATCGATGCGATTGCGGTTTCCGAAGCTAGTTGCAGCGACATCGACGATGTTCAGGCGGGCGAATCTGTCGACGCATGGGCGTCGCGCATGCGGCTCGATCACGATCATCGCTTGGCGGCATTCTGGTATGGGCACATGCAGCGGGCGTTCGTGGCGCCGGACATTCGCGTGGTGGATTCGATCGTCGCGGGCACGACGCCGGCGCGATTTGCGGTGGTGGCGTATCCGGTGACCGAGCTCGTTCGGCGGGAAACCAGCTTGGTGGATGCCGCACGTCTCATTCGGGAGTATGGCGAGATTTTCGGCGTCGGCTTGGAACCGAAGCTGTTGGATGACGACTATTGGACGGGGACGGGCGAGCCGCGGATCATCAATGAACGCGCTGAGTGAAGTGTCGATCGGGCGCGATTTCCGTGAAAGGTGCGCATGATCCCAGTTCTGAATTGGAATGACGCGACGCGGTGGATGGGGCAGCGAAAGCGGGTGGCGGTGTTTTCGCATCGTCGGCCTGATGGCGATGCGCTGGGGTCGATGGTGGGGGCGTGGGCGGCGGCGGGGCGGATGGGGGTGGCGGCGGACTTGTGGTTGTATGAGCCGCTGGGCGATCGTCAGGCGCATGTGGGGGCGAGCGTGGATTGGAAGGTGTTTGGGGGCGATGCGGGGATTCTGGCGGGGTATGACGGCGTGATCATCGTCGACACGTGTGCGACGGCGCAGTTGCAGCCGATCGCGGCGTGGCTGGCGAGCGGGCCGCCGACGTTGGTGATCGATCATCACGCGACGCGCGACGCGATCGGGACGCGGGTGGGCGATTTGCAGTTGGTCGATGAGCGTGCGGGGGCGGCGTCGATGTTGATGGTTGAGTGGTTTGAGTCGCAGGGCTGGGCGATCGAGCGCGAGGTTGCGACGGCGCTGTTTGCGGGCATTGCGACGGATTGCGGGTGGTTTCGGTTTTCGAATACGGATCCGCGGATGTTGCGGGCCGCGGCGCGGCTGTTGGAGGCGGGGGTTCAGGCGAATGAGCTGTATGGGCAGTTGTTTGAGCGGGAGCCGTTGGTGCGGCGGCGGCTGGCGGCGCGGCTGGTCGAGGGGATGCGGCTGTTGGCGGGCGGGAAGCTGGCGGTGATGGAGCTGCGACGGGCGGATTTTGAGGCGGTGGGGGCGGATGCGTCGCAGACGGAGGATCTGGTGAATGAGCCGATGCGGATTGCCGGCGTGGCGGCGAGTCTGCTGTTTATTGAGGAAGCGAATGGCGATGCGCGGGTGAATCTGCGGAGCAAGCACACGCTCGATGTGGCGGCGCTGGCGGCGGGGTATGGCGGCGGGGGACATGTGCGGGCGGCGGGGCTGCGGCTGGCGAAGCCGTGGGAGATGGTGCGCGATGAGATTGTGGCGAAGGCTGTGGGGGTGTTTTCGTAGGATTTTCAGCGTATGAGGGAGTGAGCGGCGCGGGCCGGCTTAGGGGGCGAGCCGCGGGCCGCTTATGACAGGATGGCGCTGGTGCGTTGTCTATGGCGACAAGCGTTCGCGGGACCAGTTGCCGCGGCCGTCGAGCAGGCGGTATCGGAGTCGGTCGTGCATCCGGTTGGCGCGGCCTTGCCAGAACTCGAACTCGTCGGGCCGTACGCGATAGCCGCCCCAGTGCGGCGGGCGCGGGATTTCGCGGTGGGCGTATTCGGCGTCGACGGCGGCGAAGCGACGCTCGAGGGCCTCGCGATTGGGGACGACGCGGCTCTGATCGGAGGCGATGGCGCCGAGTTTGCTGGGGCGCGGGCGGCTGGCGAAATAGGCGTCGGACTCGGCGGCTGAGATGCGCTCGACCAAACCGCAGACGCGCACCTGGCGTTCGAGGGTGGGCCACCAGAAGCAGAGGCTGCAGGCCGGGGCGCGGGAGAGCTCGTGGCCTTTTTCGCTGTCGTAGTTGGTGTAGAAGACGAGTCCGGAATCTTCGATGCCCTTGAGAAGCACGGTGCGGGCCCGGGGGCGACCGCGGGAGTCCACCGTCGCGAGTGTCATGGCGTTGGGTTCGGGCGTGCCGGATTTCAGCGCGGCATCGAACCAAGTTCGAAAGAGCGGGAGCGGGGCGGCGGGGGCGTCTGCTTCGAGCAGCGACCCGGTTTGATAGTTTCGACGCAAGTCTTGAACCGGAAGATCGGCCATCATCACACCTCAACGGACGGGGCGCACCAACCCGGATCGCGGCTCGAGCGACAGCTCGGCCGTCTGCCCCGCGAGGAGAAGATGGTACGCGAGTGCGGCGAGCATCGCCGCGTTGTCGGTGCAATAGGCGCCGGGCGTGAGGGTGAGCTTGAGGGCGTGGGCGTTGCATGCGTCGTGCAGTTGTTGTCGTAGCGCGCCGTTTGCGGCGACACCGCCGCCGACGACGATGTGCGGCGTCGCGGCGCGCGCGGCGGCGGCGATGGTCTTGCCCACGAGGACGTCGACGAGGGCGGCCTGAAAACTCGCGGCGACATCGGCCTGCTCGCTCATCGATCGCTTGGCGATATCGCCGTACTTTTTGCCGACGCCGTGGACGTGGTACATGACGGCGGTCTTGAGGCCGCTGAATGAGAAATTGTCGTGGGGCTCGTTGATCCAGGTGCGTGGAAAGCGGTGGGCTTTGGGATTTCCGCCGCGGGCGAGGCGCTCGACGGCGGGGCCGCCGGGGAATCCGAGTTCGAGGATGGCGGCGACTTTGTCGAAGGCTTCGCCGGCGGCGTCGTCGACGGTCTGGCCGAGGAGGGTCTGATCGAGGGCGGACCGAACGAGGTAGAGCGACGTGTGGCCGCCGCTGACGACGAGCGCGACGGCGGGCCAGCCGCCGTTGGTTGCGAAGTCGGGGGCAAGCGAGGCGCTGGCGGCGTGGGCGGCGAGGTGGTCGACGGCGAGGAGCGGGCGATCGAGCGTGAGGGCGAGGGTTTTGGCGGCGGTGACGCCGACGAGCAGCGAACCGACGAGTCCGGGTCCGTCGCTGACGGCGATGGCGTCGATTTCTTCGTAGCGGGTGTTGGCCGATTCGAGGGCGGCCTCGATCACGGCGTCGATGCGTTCGACGTGGGCGCGCGAGGCGATCTCGGGGACGACGCCGCCGTAGCGGGCGTGCAGATCGAACTGGCTGCTGACGATGTTGGAAAGCACATCGCGGCCGTCGCGGACGACGGCGGCGGAGGTTTCGTCGCAGGAGGACTCGATGCCGAGGATCAGTGTCATGTCGATTCGTCCGCGACGGCGCCGGAGCGCGTAAGCAATCGCGAATCGCGCGCCAGCGTGAGACGCGTCGCGATGATCGGCGTGGCGAGTGCGGCGACGGTTGCGAGCAGCACGCCGACGGCTTCGGGAAGGTGTCGGAGCGATTCGGGGGTGGCGCGGTCGAGCAGGCTGAGTTGCGCGAAGACGAGGAACAGCGCGGCGGCGATGGAGAGTTTGGCGAGGGTATGGCGCGGACCGAGGGCGTGGATGGTTGCGCCGAGCAGGGTGAGCGTGGGCAATGTCCAGATCATGTGATAGCGGCGCATGACGGGCATGAGCCAAAGCATGGCCAACAGGACGAGCGCGAACTCGAAACGCAGCTCCCACGGCGTCATCGTGTTCGCCGGGCGGCGGACGACCACGAGCAGCAGAAAGAGGCTGCCGAGGGTGATGGCGCTGACCACTTTGGCGACGACGGGCGCGGGCAGGTTCACTAGATTGAGAAAGCGCGGCTCGCGCGCGTCTTCGCTGCGCGGTTCGTTGTCGAAGTGGGTGTTCCAGTTTGTGCGGGAGAGCCAGCGGCTGGCGACGGCGCTCCAGCTTTGGTTGCGCCAGTCCATCTCCAGCCCGTGGGTGATGAGCCCGTTGTGGGAGCCGCGCGTCACTGCTTTGGTAAACCAGGCGCGATAGGCCCCGCCCGCCATCTGCGGGCCGAAGATGGCGGCATCGGCGAGCGGGCCGGCGATGATGATTGTGGCGATGGCGGCGGCGACGGTGCGCCAGGAACGCTTTGCGGCATACCAAATGATGAGCAAGCCGGGGGTGATTTTGAGCAGCACCGCCAATCCGAGCCAGAAGCCTGCGAGTCCGCTGCGGCCGCGATGCCAGACCACGAAGCTGAGGACCATGAGCCAGAGCGTGAGCGTATCGACCTGATTGAGGCGAAACTCCCAGAGCCAGAATGTGAATAGCATGATGGCGGGGATGATCTGGGTGACGGCCCAATCTTGCGGCGCGAATCCGGAGAACTCGCGGCCGAGCATGCGGACCGCGCCGATCGCTGCGAAGATGTTGATCCAAATCCAGATCAGCCCGGCGGTGCGAATGTCGCCGATCCAGGCGAAGCCGGTCATGAGTCGGGCAACGAAGGGCCAGTACCAATCGAGCATGCCGCGGGGGCGGATGGAGCCATCGGGCAATTGGTCGTAGCCGGGGTCGAAGTTGCCGTCGTGGAGGAGCGACGCGCCGGCCTTGTAGAAGTATTCGAAGTCGGGCTGCATGTTGGGCAGGCCGAGTTGCAGGGCGCCCTCGAAGCCGAAGCGGATGAAGGTGATGGCGATCAGCAGGGTGCAGGCCCAGCGGGCGAGCGGTGGGGCGGTGGGAGCGTTGAGATGGGCGGTGGACGGCGCTGCCGTCGGGGGCGAGAGCATCGGGGCGAATCTTATGGCGAATTCTGCGTTACTGGGGTCTGGCGGTGAAAGGGTGAGACGGTGAGACGGCGGCGACCGCGACCGAGGCTCGGTCTACAGCGACTCGAGTCGCAACTGCAATTCGCGATCTGCCAGGGCTTTCACGAATTCTTCGAGGTTGCCGGCCTGGAGGATGCCGGGGAGGTCGAAGACATCGACGCCGATGCGGTGATCGGTGCAGCGGTTTTGGGGGAAGTTGTAGGTGCGGATGCGGTCGCTGCGGTCGCCGGAGCCGACCATGCTTTTGCGGGCGGAGTCGATCTTGGCCCGCTGCTGTTGCTGGAAGTGGTCGTAGACGCGGGAGATGAGCAGTCGGCGGGCCTTGGCGCGATTTTTGTGCTGGCTCTTTTCGTCGCGCATCGAGACGGTGATGCCGGTGGGGATGTGTTCGAGCTTGATGGCGCTCTCGACCTTGTTGACGTTTTGGCCGCCGGGGCCGCCCGCGCGGCTGGTGTGTTCGAGGACGTCTTTGGCCCAGTCGATGTCGACGGCGACCTCCTCGGGCTCGGGGAAGACGGCGACGGTGGCGGCGCTGGTGTGAATGCGGCCCTGGGTTTCGGTTTCGGGGACGCGCTGTACGCGATGGCCGCCGGACTCGAACCGGAAATGGAGGTAGACCTCGGGTCCGGTGACGTTGAGGATGGCCTCGCGGATGCCGCCGAGATCTGAAGGCGAGACCGACATTACTTCGTGTTTCAGGCCGTGCTTCGCGGCGTAAATCTCGTACATCTTCAGCAGGTCGGCGGCGAAGAGGGCGGCTTCGTCGCCGCCGGTTCCTGCGCGGATTTCGAGCATGATGCTCTCGATGGCGCTGTCTTCGCTGGTGACGAGCTTTTCCTGCAGGCCCTTGAGCAGTGCGTCGCGGCGGGCTTCGAGTTCGGGGATTTCGCCGTCGGCGAGTTCGCGGAGGTCGGCGTCGACGGTGTGGTCGTCGGAGAGGCCGTAGGCCTCGTTGAGCTGTTTTGAGATGCCGACGTATTCGCGGTAGGGCCGGGCGAGTTTTTCGAGTTCGCCGTACTCCTTGGCGAGCTTGACCATGAGCGCGCCGTTGGCGGAGGTTTCTGGGGCGGCCATCTGGTTGGAGACTTCGTCGGAGCGGGCCGCGGCCTCGATGACGCGACGTAGCCAGGGGGGATCGGCGGCGGTGCGTGGCATTGGTCTCACGAGGGTGCGCGGCTGGCGCCTTGCACTTCCAGAAATTACGAGGCGGAGTCTGGAGCCATGGTCGGGGGCGGCGGTCGCGGAGAAAACGAAAAGCGGCGTGACCCGCGGCTGGTTAGCGCGCGCTCACACCGCTTGCAGGACGCCCGACCTGCTACTTGCCGGTCTTGGTCTTGGCCGCGAAATAGTTGCCGCCGAACTTCTTGGTGAAGCGTTCGACGCGGCCGGCGGTATCGACGAATTTCTGCTTGCCCGAATAGAACGGATGGCAGTTGCTGCAGATGTCGACGCGGATCTCGGGCTTGGTGGAGCGGGTCATGAACTCGCTGCCGCAGGCGCAGTGAACCTTTACGTCGTGATACTTCGGGTGGATCTTCTCTTTCATGATCGGTCGTCCTATCGCTCACGGCGAATCGCAGCGGGACACCCGGAATCCCCCGGGCGTTGCACCATTGCGAGTCGCGTAGCTTAGTCAATTGGTTGCCGACGGGCAAGGGCTGGTTGGGGGGCGGCGTTTTCGGCGGGGGCGGCGGCGTGCGGTGGCGGTGGAGGGCGGGCGGCGCGG